>NZ_JH556657.1:656692-660300 GCF_000179595.2 Acetivibrio cellulolyticus CD2
CGTTTTTGATTGGTTCGAAGAACCTTTAAAAATAAGCATAAACCAATGGAAGAAAAAAGGGATCAAGTTGAATAATGCTATTGTTTATAAGAATAGTGAGCAAAGACCAGTTCAGGTGTATCCCTTTGAAATTCTGTAATATAAATGATGTTATTTTTAGTGAATTGGTGTAAATTGCATAATCTACTTGATATTTAATAAAGGACATCAAGGAAGAATGTTATAAGGGCCCCGTCCGTGGGGCTCTGGCTTCGCGGGCCCGCCGCACATCAGAGAACAAGTCCATTTGCGTAAAGGGCAAAGCATGTAGAAATTTCTCTGGAGAAGGAGCATGAGGTCATCCTGCCCACACCGCCTCACCGGGCTAAAGCCGCCAAGGAGTATTCCTTGCGGGTCCGGTTCGGACGGCGTCGCAAATGGCAAGACGTTATATAAAATCGCACGCAAGCCGTCCCTTCCATGGGACGGATTTTTAGGGATAGTCTTTGAAGGTATATTTAGATTTAAACAGTAACTAAAGATTGTTTCCTTGATAAACATGAAAAGTGAAGATTATAAGGAGTCAAAGATCATGAGGTTAATTGGAAGTTTAAGAGAAGATGAAATTAGAAAACAAATGATAAAAGCACACAATGATTTATTTTATGAGAGAAAAAATGAAAAGTTATTAAAAATATTAACAGAACTTTTTCCAGATATTAAAACTGCGTACTTCTTGGGACATACAATTGAACAATGTGAGGATATTTATACGCTGCTTGTTAACGATAATATAATTGTATCTATTGAAATTGATAAATATAATATAAGCGTTGATCCGATTGTTGAGATTGAATCAGTTGAAGATTATTTGAATGGAATTGGTAAACAAAGACATATTGAATTTTTAGTTGCAATGGATTTAGTAAAAAAAGACTTGAAAAGCTCAAAGTCTATTACTATTTAAAGCATAGCATTTATTGAAGGTGCGGCCATCCGTGGCCGCTCTGGCTTCGCGGGGCGTGCGACTTTACATAACAAACCATGACCGTGAAGGTGCGTGAAAGATAATTCATGAAGTAAGCCTCTGTAGAGCGAGCATGAAGCGTGCCGCACCACATTCCATCGTCGGGTGACAAGCACCACCTACGGAGAAAGTCTCTGTGGGTCCGACTCTGGAACGTCGGTCATGGAAGACGATCTCCGACATATCCTGATTTGTCCGCCATCCATGGCGGAGTTTTTCTAGGGTAAGGCTTTGTAGTTATTTAGCACTGTGGAGGATTTGATGACAATATATTATATGAAATATGTAATTAAAAAAAGTTTATTAAGCACGTATACATATGCTATTATTGATATTAGGGAAAAGGAATTATTTGAAGATATTAGATCGTTGATTTGCAATTGTATTAGATTTGAAAACTGTGACAAAATTTTAGTTTGTACTAAGAATAGTGAAGACAAATTTGTTGTTGAAAAATACCCTTTTGAAGATGAAGATAGTGAAGACAAAGATGATGTTTTTAATGTCATTATTAGATATATTGCGAGTAGGTATAGTTATCAAAATATAAATTTTAACATTACTTATGGTGCTAAAAGAAAAACAGTTAAGATTCTTAGTAGTGCGGAGTTTTTAGATGTGGAAAACGGGAAAAAATCAAAAATTATTACAACTGTTGGACCAATAGAAAGCGGGCAAGTTAAATTTGGACGGTTTAGTGTTGAAAACGGTAATAAACAAGATGAGTAGAAACGTAGATAAGGTATATTTGAGGAATTCCCGTCCGTGGGAATTTCTGAATTACGGGTCAGGATACATCGGAGATCAATGCATCTCAGTGAAGGCTACGATGGTAGGAGCAAGAAGTATTTCTCTGGGGTAAATTCATGTAGCAGGACTCCGCCTCATCCTCTCATGGGCGCAGTTGCGCGCTGACGCGGGACATCCTTACGAGACCATTCGAGGACGACTGAGATGCCGACGATATCTGTCATTCCATTTCCATTTCAGAGAAGGGCTTTGAAGGTTTTGCCAGTGGGGAGGTATATCTAAAAAATGAATAAACTTGATGTTAAGAAAACGACAAATGATTTTGGGTTTGAGTATTTAGGAATATTTATTGATGATATACCTTTAGATATTTACTTATTTGAAGTTACTTCTATAGAAATGTTAAAAGGATTAATGCCTGCTTGGTTTGTTGAATTAAATAGCATAAGTGAGCAAGAATATGTTAGTGAATGTTTAAGTGTTGAGAGTACAGATGGGGTAGTAATACCTATTTTACTTTGTCCTGAGGATATGGATTTCTTGTGTACAGTAATTGTTGTAAAAGTTAGATATACTGAAGAAAGTGTGATATGGGATAAAGTGGGTATTGTTAAAAAAGACAATTGGGATATAGAGTGTTGGGCTAACTCAGGCATTCGAAACTTCGAAAAATGGACAGATGAAGAGTGGAAACAATATGGAAGCTATTTTGATTTGTTTAACTTAAATGACTGGAGATGGGGCGACTGGATTTCTGAAAATTGGCATAAAGAAGAGAAAAGAAGGATATTAAACTATACCCATGATTACCTTAATAACAATGAGAATATTGGATGGTTTGAGAATGTACCTGTATTAGTTTTTAATAAAGAAGATTACAAGAATATTATTAGAAAGAAATAAGATTTTTGTTTTAGAGCTGGGCTTTGGAGCTGGAAATGGAACGACAGATATCAACACATGCGCGTAAAGGTACGGATAGAAATTCATGAAGAATTGCTTTGTGGGTCATCCCATGTAGAAGTACCGTACTACACCGCCTCACCGGCCGCGGAGCGGCTCTTACCGGTTATCCTCTGGGGTCCGGTTCGGACGGCGTCGCGCATGTACACGTTCTCTGAAATGCGGCGGAGGAAAGCGAGCATCCGTGCTCGCTAGGTTAATGGAATTACTGATCTAATTGTATACCAAAAATGACACCACTGCTATCATAAATGTGGACCACTTACTGGGTCCTTTTTTTGTAGCCGCTGTCTTAAATAGCACCACTATGGGAAAAATACAAAATAAAAAAGCCTGCCAACTTTTCCCAGAGAAACGCAGACTTTTTTAGAATGTATGAGAGTGTCACACATATGGAAAATATATCATTATTCCCGCAAAACTACAAGAAACCACATACATATTACCTGCAAATATCTCGCGAAGAATACCTTCAACTTCGCTCTGCTAGGCTAATTTCAGGAAAACTACATTTTCAACGTTTAATACTTAATTATCGGGAAATACAGGTTAAATGTCCTATCATTGTGGCAGATAACTCTAATCCAATCATTGTTATGCCAGCTTTTAAGTTCTCATACAGGCCTTACCCCATATTTGTTTACTTCTATGCCCTCGCACTTTATCTTACAGGAATATCGATGCGTAAGGCTGCCATGAAAACAGCCCAAAAGTTTGGAATACCGGGTTTTAGTCATTCCACAATAAGTAGAGTATTTTCAAGAATGGCTGCTAATATTGATCTGTTGCAATCTTTACTTTATGCAAATCAATATGATGAAAATTCCTTATTGAAGACAGCGTTGCCAGGATCACCGAAATGCAAAACATCTCCAAAGCTAAAGAGTAT
>NZ_JH556657.1:660400-661372 GCF_000179595.2 Acetivibrio cellulolyticus CD2
AGACTTGAAGCACATTATGGATTTACCCCTGTGTTTTGTAATGTTGCAGCTGGATGGGAGAAAGGTGTAGTTGAAAATGCTGTTTCAATAGTCAGAAGAATAGCGTTTACTCCTATGCCATATGTTGAAAGCTATGCACAGCTTCAGGAGCATGTCACAAATCGGTGTATTCAATATGCCAGAACTCATGTTATCAAAGGACAGGAAAATACAATATGGGATCGCTTTAAAGATGAACGCAGCCACATGCTGATGCTACCAGAATCACCGCTTGATACAGGCTTCATTGTTAAAGCTCTGGTTCACACTGATCTTACTGTACGTTATCAGGATGTACGATATTCTGTACCTAAGTATCTGGCCGGAAGAGAAGTAACTTTGCGCATATCTCCTTTTCATATATCAATATTTTATCATGGACAGGAAGTTTACAAGCACAATAGAGCACTTAAAAAGAATGATCACCAATATATTCTTGATCATTATCTTGAAATACTTGAGAGAAAGCCACGAGCCATAAATCATGCGGTAGTTCTAAAACAAGGCATTATGCCAAACGAATGCTCTGATTTTCTGAGACTATGCAGAGAGGTTGATCCCAAGCAACAGTTGGTGGATATCCTGTTACTGGGACGTCAGGTTGAAAAGGAGCAGTTGCTTTTAGCTATTGCACAGGCTAACAATACAAAGAGTCCTTCTTTGAATCTGGTACGGATGCTGCTTGAATTAAAAGAACCGGTGAAGATAACGGATGACTTAGTTGTAGAGCATAAGGGACTTGAAATATATGATTCCTTGATTACGAAGGGAGATGACGTTAGTGGAAATATCACAAAATGAAGTTGAAATTCAGCGATTATCAAGCAAACTGAACTTACCTGCTATATCAAGTTTTAGGAAACATGTCAAAACTTCATCTACATTTGAAGAAAATCTTTTGCACCTGCTGCAGCTTGAAACTGATTTGAAGGA
>NZ_JH556657.1:661472-670458 GCF_000179595.2 Acetivibrio cellulolyticus CD2
AGTCCTTCTTTGAATCTGGTACGGATGCTGCTTGAATTAAAAGAACCGGTGAAGATAACGGATGACTTAGTTGTAGAGCATAAGGGACTTGAAATATATGATTCCTTGATTACGAAGGGAGATGACGTTAGTGGAAATATCACAAAATGAAGTTGAAATTCAGCGATTATCAAGCAAACTGAACTTACCTGCTATATCAAGTTTTAGGAAACATGTCAAAACTTCATCTACATTTGAAGAAAATCTTTTGCACCTGCTGCAGCTTGAAACTGATTTGAAGGATCGTGAACTAATCAAACGCAGAATCAAGGCTGCAGGATTCCTAATACAGAAAACAATTGATACATTTCAGTTCAGTGAAGAACGGTTGCCATTTTTAAAACATGAAGAAGTGATGGAATTACTTCAGTGCGAGTTTATTGCAAATCATACAAACATTGTTGCAATAGGTAACAGTGGCACTGGCAAAACTCATCTTATGACTGCTCTTGCTATGGAAGCAATACGAAAAGGTTATTCAGTAAGATTCAGGAGAGCGTCCGATCTGGTAACACAATTATCCGAAGCCCAGTCGGAAAAGCACCTTTCAAGTATGCTTAATTCCTTGAATAAGTGCCAATTGCTGGTTTTAGATGAATTATGTGAAGCTTTGCATAATTCGTCTTATGAGAAGTATAATATTATGCAAAGTTGAGAGTAAAACCCCTAATAAATCATATGAAAGCTTTCTCTGAACTTTGCATAATATATTAAGCTAAATGATAGATTTAAGCCATTCCATCATTTCTTTCTTCTGTCTTTCAGAATATTTTTCAGTAGGAAGTACATTTGGGCTAACTGCCTCAATAGCTTTACGTTTGATTTCGGGGTTCGATTTTGCGTAAATTTCTGTCGTAACAACAGAAGCATGGCCAAGAAAATCTCGAATATAAATAAGATTAACACCACCTTCCAGTAGGTGCATGCTTTTACTGTGCCTCATAGTATGTGGTGATACCTTATTGGGAAATAAGTCTTGACGGATACTTCGTGCTAAATCAACATACTTGTCTAAGATATATGCAATTCCAGCCCGAGTCAGTTTCTCACCCTTTTTGTTAAAAAACAATGGATATGTACTTAAAATTACCGTTTTCTTTTTACAATCATCCATATATGAATTTATCACAGATAATGATTGCGGCATTATTGGAACAACTCTAGTTTTATTACCTTTTCCTGTTAACCTGACAGTTGCTGGCTTTACATTACGAACATCACCAAAAGTTAGGTCTGCAATCTCTTGGACTCGTGCACCACTATCATATAGAAGAGTTAGTATAGCTAATTCTCTCCGACCTTCTAGCTTTGAGGTATCTGGTAGACTTAGCAAAAGCTTTATTGCTTCAACAGAAAAATAGTTCATAGGCATAACAGGTACTTTTTGGGATTTGATTCGTAAAACAGATGTACAAATCTCGATATATTCAGGATTTTCCTTCTGTACAAATTTGAAAAATGCATGAACTGCTGCAAGCCTTTGATTAACGCTAGATACGGAATAATGCTTTTCACATTCCAGCCATACAAGAAAATCTTCAATATATTTGCAGTTCATAGTCTCCAAACTGATTTTTGATAAGGATTTATGAAGATACTCATGATACTGAAATAAAAGAATAAAAGTATCTCTATATGATTTTATTGTATTATTACTATAGCTTGTACGCTCGGGTATATATTTCAGGAAATAGGATGAAAGCAGTTGTTGAAAATGGTTATTCTTCATGTTTGATTACCTCTGGGAAAATCCCCTGATAGAAGTCTTCCATAGTACCAATAACTAAGTCATATGCTTCTACTGTCATACGGAGATATTTTTCAGTGCTTTCAATACCTCTATGTCCAAGATAAGTACTTAACACCGGTAAAGAGCAATATATATCCCTTCCTTCTCTAACCATCTTTTCCAATGAATAAACTGAAAATGTGTGCCGGACATCGTGAACGCGAGGGGGTGACCCATTTGCCCTGAAGATCTCTGCTTTCTGCATAAACTTTCTGAATTGACAGTATATAGGTGTGCTATTGTACTCACCACCACATCTGCTTGGATAGTAATAACCATCATATGCTGGCGAAAAACCCATACGCTTTACGTATAATTTACAGTATCTATGAAGTGATTGCGACATTGGAAGCAAGCGCTGGGATTTGTTTTTTGTATCATCTAGAATTATAATCCCCTGCTCCATGTCAATATTCGCCATTTTCAATCCTAATGCCTCATTGATTCTAAGACCACATCCTAAGAGCATACGGAATAGCATAGGATAGATAAGGTGGTATGTAGGGTATCTAGGGCTGAACGGTATATCATCAAGTATTCTGATCAACCTGTTTATTTCAGTTTGTGTAAAAATATATGGGATGAAATTTGATTTTACTTTTACAAAGTCTGACTCAGGATATACATAAAAATTGAAACCAATTCTATTCATGAATAGGGAAAACTGGCGAATAGTGCTCATTCTTATGTGCTGCGTTTTGACTGATTCCGAGCCGCGACGTGCCACGTATGTCTCTACCATCTCTTTTGTAAGTGTAAATGAAAGTTCGTTATCTTCAAAGAAGTCATCCATGCCTTTTAAAGTGTAGTAAACTGATGAACCGACTTTAAATCCAAGGCTACGTTTATAGTCAATATATTTGTTGAAGTATTCTTTGAGTGGACCTCTGAATACATAAGGAATTTCTTTATTCTTCATATGGCACCTCCAATGCTACAGAACGGAGCTGATTTATATCAATAGCAAGGTAAGAACGGGTTGTGCTTGTGTTTTCATGACCAAGAATCCCAGTTATTACAGGATAGGGTGTATTGTTTTTTAGAAGATTACTGGCCAGACTGTGCCTTGCAGAATGCAGTCCATGTTTCCGACCTGAAAATGATATCCCTGCTTCAATTAAGTATCTTGTGATGACATCATGGAACACGTTTGTTGCTACATAGGGATCATAGGGAGCCCGATGCCTGAGAAATATATATGGCAGGCTACTTTTGGGACGGCCATTCTTTATGTAATCAATCATAGCAAATTTTACATTTTCGGGCAGAGGCAGTTGTATTGGATTCTTTGTTTTCTGCTGAGTAAATTCAATCGTATTCTTCTCCCAGTGTATATACTCTAATTTCAGCATTCGTATATCTCCAGCACGTATTCCTAATTGGATAGCAAGCAGCAAAATTAAATAATCCCTTTTTCCGATTATTTCATCACGATTGACGTGTAAAAGAATTTTCTTTAGTTCATCCTCAGAATAATAGGATGGAATCCGTTCTGACTTATTAGAAAAAATGACAGGAAACAATCCCTGTAGAGGCTCAGAAATATATTGTTTATCATGTAAAAACGAAAGAAAACTTCGCAACGTGAAGAGAATTCCGCTTCTTGTCGACCTTGCATAACTAGCATCTTTTAAACTCTTTGCATATGAAATGATGTAATCAGCTGAAATATATTTAATATTCTCAATTCCGTTGTTGCTGATGTAGTTGAGAAACCGTATTACTTGTATAGTTTTTGCCTCCACTGTCCTATCCGTCAATCCAGATGCACGGGAAGCACTAATGAATAGTTTCAAACACTCGGAAAAATTTAAATTAACCTGTTCTCTCGGTTTTTGATGACATTTAAAAAATCGACCATGCTTAGCAAATTCATCAAGTATTTTGATGGTTCTAAGATGAAATACTTGACTTTGTGTTAATTTTCCGTCTGTCAGAATATGATATTCTTGCTTTACTACTGCTATACATGATTCATACGAGAATTGTTCAATTCCTTGTAAAAGACATCTTTTCAGGAGAACCTTCCAAGAATAATGGTATCTTTTAATTGTACTATCTGTATAGCCAGAATTACGAAGATGGGATTCAGCACTCTGAATTAGTTCTTCAAGTGATATAGTTGTTTTGTTTGCCATAAGCAACCTCCTCTTTTTTCTCAACTATATCACGAAATATTATGCAAAGTTCAGAGCAAGATTTTCTATGATTTATCAAGGGTTTTACTCTCAGCTTTGCATAATAATATACTTCTCATAAGACGAACTTGGGTACCTTACACTAGATCAGCGTAGCTCAAATCTGCTTTTTCAGGTACTTGCCGCCAGATACGAGGTAAGAAGCACTATCGTTACAAGTAATCTGGAATTCTCCAAATGGCCTGATTTTATTGGAGACTCAATAATGGCAACCGCCTTAGTGGATAGACTGGTACATAGATCGACCATTCTAAATATGAATGGAGAAGGATATCGAATAAAAGATGGCAGAAAATGAAGGGATTAACCGGCTCAAATGCGAGTCGGTTTTTTGTTTGTAGATAAGTATTCTTTCTTTTCATGAGAAAAGAAAAGTGGCCCTCAAAAATACCTTTCAATTTAGTACCTTGATATTTAAAAAAATATTTATTGTGAATTGAAAGCTGTGATTGTATAATGTTCACAATACATTAGTTAACTGCTGAACGTCAATGAATAAAGGCATTAGTGGTGGTGTCATTTTATGCAGCATTATTAAGCTGTAAAGGTGCACCAGAGTGGAGCACTTTTACGATAGCGATTCCAGGTTAAGCAATACGTTGGAGAAAAATTGTTTTATGAGGAGAAGTAATTATGAAGTTAAGAGGTTTAATTTGTACGGGGATGTTGTTTATAGTAATTGCTTTAACAGGTTGTGGAGATAAAAGTGCATCACAAAATATTAAGTCCCAAAATGAAAAAATAAGAAGTAAAAATCCTGATAATATATCACAAATAAATAATAAGGAAAATGAAGCTTTGGGTGAACAAAAAGATAATAATAGCCAAAGCGAGAAAAAAGTAAGTTCAACAAGTAGTGTCGACAATGCAACGCCAAATGCGTTTTCGGCATACAAAGCAGTTTTGCTAAACGAAGCTAAATTTACCACTGACAACAAAGGAACAGAAGTCTATTTGAAAGATTATCCATATCTAGATCATGTAATTTATTTTGCACTCGTTGATTTGGATGGTGACGGAGTGTCTGAGGTCATAGTAAAAGAGACTTATGACGAAATAGATGCAAATGATTGTCGTGCTGTTGTTTTGCATTATGGGAATAACAAAGTCTATGGCTATTTCTTTGGAGCCGGATTAATCTACAATGTTAAAAAGGACGGTACGTTCAGCTATTCTGGTGGTGATGGTGACGGATGTGTCAAAATACATTCATTCGTGGTGTTCCCTGATCCTGACAATCCACCTATTCAATCAAATGACTTTCTTTGTTTTTATGACAAACACTCTGTTGAGTACAATATAAATGACCAGCCTGTGAGCAAGAAAAAACTTGATGCTTTCATAGAAACACAGAAACTTAAGGATAATGCAGTTTGGAATATACTTAATAAAGAAAATATTGAATCTCATTTAGTCAATAAATAGTGTGTAGCACTTTATAATTTACTGACGAAGGAATACTGGTTTCAATTGACAAATCCAATTTTTGAGTATATAAAACCTCAAAAACTGAATTTTGCTAAAGAATAAAGTTGTAAAATAGTTAATTGTATTTCTGATAAAGGGCTGCCCTCCTTGGCAGCTCTGGCTTCGCGGGCCGCCGCACATCAGAGAACAATGCATGGCAGTAAAAGTGCGGGTTAGAAGATCATGAAGTAGATTCTCTGGAGAAGGAGCATGAAGAATGCCGCACCACATTCCATCGTCGGGCAGGCAAGCTGCCGCTTACGGGTCTTTCTATCGGGTCCGACTCTGGAACGTCTTCCATGCGGAACGATATATAAAATCATGTGCAAGACCGACGCGTCCTGCGTCGGGTATTCAAAGTATGGCTTTGTAGAGTTTAAAGAGGTGATATTGTGATCTTAAAAACAAATATTGATGGACTGGTTTTAAGAAATTATACGTTAGAAGATAGTGGATTATACTCAAGTTATGCTAGTAATTATAATATATGGAAGTTTTTTAGAGATGAATTTACCTATCCATATACAAAAGATAAAGCTGAAGAGTATATAGCTAAAACTTGCATTAATAATGAAAATAATTTTTTTGCGATATCACTGAATGGTAAACTTATTGGTGATATTCATGTTGCACAACAAACAGATGTATTAAAGTTATCAGGATTTTTAGGCTATTGGCTTGCAGAAGATTTTTGGGGAAAGGGATTTATGACAGAATCTGTAAAGGTCATAACAAATTATATTTTTGAGAATACAGAATTAATAAGAATATTTGCAAGGGTATTTTCCAATAATTATGGTTCAATAAAAGTTTTAGAAAAAGCAGGTTACATACAAGAGGGGTACTTTAAAAATGCAATAGTAAAAGAGGGCAAAATCTATGACCAGCTACAATTTGCTGCATTAAAAGAGTAATGAAAGGGGCTGACGTCCTGTCAGCCTCTGAACTTTGAAGGCACATGACTTTACATATCAAGTCCATTTGCGTAAAGGGCAAAGCATGAAGAAGATTCTCTGGAGAAGGAGCATGAAGTCATCCTGCCCTCATCGAAGAATCGGGTGCAAGCACCGCCTACGTAGAAGGGCTTTGTAAGTCCGATTCTTCGACGACGCAAATGGCGAGACGTTAGTTGAAAGACCATGCAGTTTTTAAGCAGAACTTTGAAGCGGTTTTTATATTAAAAGATTATTTTTCGAGGTAGAGTTATGAAGAATGGATTTGAATTTCCAAGTGTTTTTTTAGATATGGATAGATTGGGTTGGACTCAAAATTGTGAAGAATATGTTTGGTTTGATGATATGGAATGGTATTCAATAGATGAGATTGTAAATTGGTGTCCAGAAGAACGAATAGTCAGTTCTCCATTAATTGTTCCATTTGCCCATACTGGTGGTGGAGATGTATGGGGATGGTATATTGAAGATCTAAAAAATCCAATTGTTGTTCTTTGTTATCATGATGATACTATAGCAAAAGTGTATGCCAGAAATTTTGAGGAAGCTTTATTTAGACATATTTTGGAATATGTATCAGAATCAAATATAGACTATGTTGACGAAGCGAAAGAACATATATTGAATTGGAAGAACAAATTTGGTAGATATTTTAAACCTGAATGGAATAATGAAATCGAAAAGTTATTGTCATTAGAATTAAAACCCTACAATGAAACACGTTTGAAAATTAATTATACTTATAATGTTCTATTGACACCTCAAGAAGTCGAACTATTGATAAAGAAATATATGTTTTTTGATAAAATGGATAGTGAAGTTGTTTGGGATATAGAATGATTAAGTCTGGCTTCGCGGGGCATGGTCCATCAACTAACAATGCATGGCAGTGAAGGTGCGGTAAAGAAGGTCATGGAGTAAATTCTCTGGAGAAGGAGCATGAAGAATGCCGCACCACATTCCATCGTCGGGCAGACAAGCTGCCGCTTACGGGTCTTTCTAACGGGTCCGACTCTGGAACGTCTTCCATGCGAGACGTTAAGTGCAATCCTTTTGAAATAAGTGGTAACTTGTAGTTTTTCATTAAAGATTTTTCTTTTATTATTAAGGAAAATTAGGTGATCAAAATGGGAGAACCTTTGGTTCAGGTAGTTTTATTGTATATACTTTTTATAGTTTTAATAACAATATTATTTGGGCTGTTACGGAAAGTATTTAAAAACAGGATTGTTATATTCTGTTATGTTTTTATTCTAATAAGTCCGTTTTTATTATATATCCCTGTTGAAGTAAATACATTTCTATATGGAAAAGAGTTTAAAGATGTAGAAATAGATACTGGATTAAATTATCCGGTTGTTTATTATAAAGTTTTTTCTATAAGCAAGAATGAAGCAGAGCTTTTCTTTGTTGAAGGAGAGAATGGTTATCATGAAGTAGGTAATTTTTATTATTTTGTTAAGGAAAATGGAAAGTGGAAGTTTAATAGGTGGGGAAGAACTATGTGGACTAATTATGGTGGGAGTGCTTCTGAATTTACGGTGCCGCCTTATTTTTAATATTGACTCTTTACATCTATTGTATTTCTCCATAGTGAAGAGATTAATTTAGTACAGTGCCAGAGGACTGCACTTAACAAGTCCATTTGCGTCAAGGGCATAGCATGGAGAAGGTTCTCTGGAGAAGGAGCATGAAGTCATCCTGCCCGCATCGCTTCATCGGGTGCAAGCACCGCCAAGGGGTATTCCTTACGGGTCCGATTCAGCGACAGCCGCAAATGGCAAACGATCTCCGACATATCCTGATTTGTCCGCCATCCATGGCGGAGTTTTGCTTGGGTAAGGCTTTGAAGTCAGTTGTTAAATTAAAGTATTAAGATATTAGATAATATGTTGAATCTTTTTAATTAGATTTAATGATATATTAGGCATTTGCAAAATGACTTAAAAAATCAGATGTAAAAAGTTAGAAGAGATGTAAAATGGACTTTGATAACTTAAGAGGGATATATGTTAGTGATTTGACTGAAAAACCAGAACCTTGTTGATGAAATTACAGCACAAATAAGCTTATGTATAAGACATAAGTTTCAAGAGTAAGTTAGTAAATCAAGCGATTAAAGGTTTTAAACTACGTATATACTTGTGCTCATGAATTTTATCTGCAAGTATTACAGTAATTAGTTGTGTGATACCTGCGAGATATAAATCTGCTTTAATAGTTAGGTTGTCTCTTGTTTTAAGATTACCACAGGCCATAGGCTCCTTAAGGTATTGAATGTTTTTTTCTACTACAGTCCTAATTTTGTAGTCAGAAATCCATTCGTCAGAGCCTCTAATCACACCTGGATACATGCGTTTATCCATGGCAGGAGATGTGAAGGTTACACGACCGCAAGGCTTGCCATTACAGGGGTTATCACAAGAAGTAACCCATTTACCTTTAATTAGTTTTGCCTGTGGGCACCGCCATTTGAATCTTTCGATTCTTCCTTCTTCTCAGATCCAGCCATTTGGTTTCATTGGTACAGAAGAATCTTT
>NZ_JH556657.1:670558-670787 GCF_000179595.2 Acetivibrio cellulolyticus CD2
GCCTCCACTGTCCTATCCGTCAATCCAGATGCACGGGAAGCACTAATGAATAGTTTCAAAGTAAGCGTACAATACAACCCATCTGTTAATCAATTTGTTAGCATGAGATAATACACCAAAAACCAGGAGGCGTCTTATGTTATATAAAGAATGGGAAAAGTTAATTAGAGAATTCGAAAAAAGCGGAAAAACCCAGGCTCAGTGGTGTAGGGAAAAGGGGTTGAAAATC
>NZ_JH556657.1:670887-691916 GCF_000179595.2 Acetivibrio cellulolyticus CD2
TGTATTTTACGCTTACTTATATTTTACTATCAACAAAATTGCAATACTTTTTAACTAAAACCCATTAGTGTCACCAGTAAGTTACTTACAATCTTTTTTATTATAAATTTAGTGCACAACCTGCACCCGTATAAAAATAATGGATGTTCTTCAAAAATCATTCTGAACACTTCTATATCTCTGTCACTATTCACCACGGGATATTTAGGAAAAACTAATGGTTCTAGTATGCTTCTAAACTTTTTATCAGCTATAATGCCAGCTTCTATATCCTTATGCCTGTTTTATTGGTTAAGTGGATATACTTCATCGTATTAAGTTGTCAAAGAATAGTAAACTTTTGGTGCTATGTTCAGTACTATTCTGATTAATGGCCTTCTCCAGATTCCATTGTTTTATTTTGATATATATTAGGTCTCGCTATACTAATATTTTACACACACTAACTGTTGTTACCTTAACAACACTAATAAATAATTTACACATCTATCTAACTGAGGTTAACGGTAATATGAATCATAGGCAATATTTTCGAATGTGAGATTGTTTGCAGTAGCCCTTTTTATTTCATTGCCTCCGGATGATCTTCCAATATGAACATGCAGGTCAACAAAGTAGTCCTTCATTCCGCTTAATCCATCTCCTTATAATATCCATATGTATCAATTCGATTTTATTATTGTCACATTATAATATTATAACCTCTGCAATGTTTTATATGATGTTACTTTTTCTACATAACTATGAGCTCGTTCAGTTACAGCTCCATAGTCTCCTTCACTGGCTTTCTTTATTAGGTTTGTACCAATACCAACCGCTTCTGCTCCAGCATCAAACCATGTATTAATGTTTTCCAGTGTAATGCCTCCGGTAGGCACTAAGGCAGCCTGTGGCAACGGACCTTTTATGGCTTTTATTATAGCAGGTCCAAAAAGCTCTGACGGAAATACTTTAACCATATCGGCTCCGGCTTCCATACAATCTGCAGTTTCCTTGACTGTCATAGCTCCTGGAATACAGGCAATTCTATATCTTAAACACATCTTAACAGTTTCTATATTAAGGTATGGACTAATAATAAATTGAGCGCCTGATGAAATAGCTATTTTTGCAGTTTCAGGGTCAAGTATGGTACCTGCACCAATTATTACCCCTCTTTTTGCGTACTTTTCATTTAACTCTTTAATCAGTTCACCTGCAAATCTCATTGTATAGGAAAATTCAAGAACACTAATTCCTCCACTAATCATTGCTTCAGCAGCTTTTAATGCTATTTCCTGTTCGTCAGTTCTAATTATTGCAATAATTCTATTCTCTTTGATTAGCCCTACAACCTCATCTTTTGCTTTTATACTCATAAAATCACTCCAATTAAATTCAGTAATGTCAATATTTTAAATCTATTCTATTATAATCTTTTCTAAACTTCTATGAAATATTTTGTAATTTTTCAAAAAGTGTTTTGCATTTTCTAATTTTTCTGGTAAAATAGAATTTGTAGAACGGTAGTATGGTAGGAGCGGTAAATAATAAAAGTCATGTAAACTTTTCAAATACATTCTTTAATGTTGTTCTCCGTTTCCATCAATACAAACCTATAATTTAAAAGGCATTATTCAGAAGCTCTCGGAAAGGTTCCAGAGTTTGAGTGGATATGCCATGTAGAGACATACTGAGTGTGCTGTTAATGATGTAGCGATTGGTGCTGTATCCTGGTAATGGCCTACTCCTAAAAATCAGTGTATTTGTCAGAGCTATTATTCTGACGGACTTTTTGTTGTAACATTCTATTTATAACAAAGTCCTTTGGCGTATTTCCTGGTTTTAAAAGAATTAATATCAGGAATTTATTAACTCTGCAAATAGATTACAAAAAGGAGTGAGGGTACTAAAATTCATACTTTTTCTATGTCTATACATTAAACATTAACTTCTTAATTCTATAAAATTGAAAGGATGAGTCAAATGGAAACAACAAGTAAGGTAATTTCGAAAAAGGGAACATGGATGACATATAGGCCTGATGTAAAAGTGCTGGACTGCACTATCAGAGATGGCGGACTTGTAAACAAATTCGGTTTTAAGGATGAATTCGTAAAAGCAGTCTATACGGCATGTATTGAAGCCGGTGTAGACTACATGGAAATGGGGTATAAGACCTCCAAAAAGATCGCTTCCAAAGGTGATTTCGGCGTTTGGAAATTCTGTGAAGAGGACGATATCAGAAAGATCGTAGGCGAAAATCCTTCCGCAGTAAAACTTTCTGTCATGGCAGATGCTGAACGCACTGATTACCATGAAGACATACTTCCAAAAAGCCAAAGCGTAATTGACATGGTGAGAGTTGCCACCTATGTTCATCAGATACCTACAGCAATTGATATGATAAAAGATGCTCACGATAAAGGCTATGAAACCACTATAAATATTATGGCCGCATCACAACTTAAAGAAAGTGATTTGGATGAAGCTTTAGAAATCTTATCCAATACTGAAGTCGATGTTATTTATGTTGTTGATAGCTTTGGGTCTCTTTATTCTGAAGACATTCAGAAGCTAACTGCCAAATACCTCAAGTATGCTCAGGATGCAGGTAAAAAGATAGGGATACATGCCCATAACAATCAGCAGCTTGCATATGCAAACACTATAGAAGCAATAATACTGGGAACAAGTTTTGTGGATGCAACTATTGCCGGCCTTGGACGTGGTGCTGGAAATTGCCCAATGGAATTGATTTTAGGTTTCTTAAAGAATCCCAAATACCATTTAAGACCCATATTGGAGTGCATAGAAAAACATATTCCGGCACTTAGAAGTGAGGTAAGCTGGGGATTTGATATACCCTACATGCTTACGGGCCAATTAAACCAACATCCTAGATCAGCAATAGGTTTCCTTGCAGATCAGCGTTATGACTACACAAATTTTTATGATTCAATAGTAAACGGTGATTAATAAGTCGAAAAAATCAGCTATAGTAATTTTTCACTCATTACTATAGCTGATTTCACGATCTAAACTCTAGCTTACGATTTCCTTCTCCTTCTTAGCAGCGGTCCACTTTCCGCACCTATCACCCCAACGGGCAAGTATCTCATTATTTGAAGTAATCTCAATAACTTCACACAGGTTAGAACAGTCATTGCACTCAATACTTTTTGCCTTGTATTCATTTTGTGCAGTTCCAAAGCCATAAAAGTTCGACGCAAGAGATCCTTTTTCCATCTTCTCCTTTGCTATAAGCGCAGCCCCGTATGCACCCATTACATCATGGTATTTGGGAATTATTATTTTCTTGCCTATAGCCCTTTCAAACGCCGCTACAATTCCAACATTCGCGGCCACTCCCCCTTGGAATACAATAGTGTCCTCCAAGTCCTTTCCTTTTGCAAGATTATTCAGATAATTTCTGACAAGCGCTTCGCACAAGCCATTTATTATATCTTCAGTACTATGCCCCGTCTGCTGTTTATGAATCATGTCTGACTCTGCAAATACAGCACATCTTCCCGCTATTCTTACAGGTGAACTCGACTTTAAAGCATAGGCTCCGAAATCTTCAATTGCAATTTCAAGTCTTGCAGCCTGCCTGTCCAAAAATGAACCTGTACCTGCTGCACAAACTGTGTTCATCGCGAAATCATATATGACTCCGTTTTTAAGTATTATAATTTTGGAATCCTGCCCGCCGATTTCAAGAATTGTCTTTACATCCGGAACAAGCATCTGGGCTGCAACGGCATGAGTTGTAATTTCATTTTTGATTATATCGGCGCCAATAATTACACTGGCAAGTTGTCTTCCGCTTCCTGTGGTACCAACTCCCCTGATTACTGTGTTAGCTCCAAACTTATCAGAAAGCATTTTCATACCCGTTCTTAAAGCATTTATAGGCTGACCGCCTGTTCTCAAGTACAACTTCTCAACTACTTCATTTTCCCCATTTATAATAACCAGATTTGTGCTGACTGAACCTACGTCAACTCCCAGATAAAGCGATGTTTTTCCCAAATTCTACTCTCTCCTTTCTTTTAGTAAGTAAATCAACAAATGCCTCTATTCTTGTCAGATACCCTGCTTCACCTGTCATTTCATCAATTATCAAGGTCAGAACAGGCATATCATAATCCCTTTCAACAGAAGGCAATATACTTTCAGCAACAATTTCGGGCATGCACGTAAGCGGATATACCTGTATAACACCGTCAAACCCTTTTTGCGCATACAGGACAGTATTCCCTATTGTCTCCTGTGCATGTCCGCCTATCATCCTGCCTAAATATGGCTCAGCCGCTTCCTTATAGCTAAGATCCTTTTTAGCAGGCAATATATTTTTCAGCATATGCTCAATTATCCATCCACTTATTGTAATGGATCTATCCACCTCAATCCCCATATTTCCAAGTATTGATTCTATATGAAAGTTTGTAAACGAATCTATCGTTGTATAGATTTCTCCCACTATTCCAACCCTCAATGGAACAAATTCCTTGTCAATCTCAATCTCCAACAACTGCTTCTTAGTCTCTTCCAAAAGCTTTAAAATCTCTTGTGATCCACGTACACTTTTAACTTTGTCTTGAAAAGACTTGTAAATCTTGTCCGTCAAGCCCTTTTTTAATTCTCGCGGTCGTGTTTTTAGAGTCAGCTTTTCAAGTTCATCAACTCTTTTTGAAACAATAGTAGTACTTTTGATAACCTTGATAATCTTGTAAACATTAAAGCCTCCTGCCAATTTCTTAATTCTGTTTAAAAACCCCTTTATGTTTCCATTTGGGCCATCAAGCGTAATAATATCCATATCGTAATCCGTATCTGCAAGTATCTCTTTACTCATTTCACAGTAATACCCAAATCTGCAAGGCCCGCGTCCACCTGTTATAAGAATAGTATCTGCACCCTGTTTATACGCTTCAATATAATTGCCGATATTAATTTTCAGCGGAAGGCACGCCATTTCCGGTGCATACTTGGTACCTAACTCAAGTGTTTTCTTGTTGTTGAAAGGTGGTATTACACATTCTACTCCAAGGTCATCCAAAAGCGCCTTTACAGAAATGTACGTATTACCCATGTGCGGAAACGTTACTTTCACTTTTATTCCTCCATCTAATCATGTCTATAAACGCTTCAATTCTTGTATCTATACCTGCTTCTCCGGAATGTTCATCAATGGTGAGAACTATAAACGGCAAGTCCTTTTTTCTTCTCACATTTCTTTCAATAAGGTCACCTACAAATGAGTCTATTCCGCATCCAAAGCTCATCAAGTATATAATTCCATCTATATCCTTCCTGTCTAAAAAATGTAGTGCACTTCCCATTGCTCTGGTTCCATAATTCCAAAACATTTTTTTTGACAGAGTTTTTAGCTTTTCATTTATAATACTACTATCTACCATGTCAATCGTAATTATATTAACACCACTGTTTTTGAGCTTTTTTGCCATATTCATATTTACATAATCATCATAAATATTATAGCTATGTCCAATTACTGCAATATTCAGCCTGGGCTCATCATTCTTTTTTATCAGGCTAAGCTTTTTGAATAATATATCATCTGGCAGAATACCTTCCTTAACCTTTAACCTATATTCCTTGAACTCTTTAATAGCTTTCTGGTATGCTATTCTGATCTGCCTTCTGTCAGCAGAAAAATAGCTTCCAACTTCAAAAGCAGGAATAAAAGGATTACTCCCTTTTTTCCATAGATCCACATCGGCATCAATCACTTCAGGCAGACTGCTAAAAGTATTCCGCACCATATCGGGGAGACCACCAAATTTGGGACAGATATATTCACCTTTCGAAACACTTGTAAATCTGGGAATAAATAAAAAGTCCACCTTATCTTTTATGTCAATTATATGACCATAAAATATTTTAATTGGAAGACATGCTTCATCAACACACGTCTTACTCCCGTTATTAATAATCGTTTTTGAAGTATTTCCGGAAACCACAACTTCTGCTCCCAACTCTTCAAAAAAAGTCTTCCAAAGAGGAAAGTATTGATAATAAAATAATGCTCTGGGTATTCCTACTTTTTTTGACATATAAAACACCTCAAAAGGTATTATTAACTTATAAGCAATGGATTATACCCAAAGGGAATTTTAAATCAAATTAATGAATTCAAAAATAACAATACAAAAAGACTTCACTGTCAATCAATTGGCGAAGTCTTTTTGTACTGATTTTCTTATTTTAAGTTTTTATTTTTTAGAAATGCATTCATTAATAACCTCAATCACTTTTGAAACCTGTAAATTATCCTCAAATATCTTATTATCCGTAGATTTAACTTTTGCTTTAGCAAAATCAATTTCATTATTTTGGAATTCAACATCCATTAATTCAATATGTGCCTCATATGGGTTCAATACACAATATGGAGCATCAGGAGTGTTTCGTGTATAATCTTTCAAAAATAACAAACGGTACTTACTTCCTGTTATAAGGTCTTTTTTGTTATTAGCATCTACATACTTTACATCCTCATATACACCACCAAAATCTTTCAGTTCAATAGTTTTATCTATCTCTAAATTTCCTTTTAGTACTTTCTTAACTTTAATATCTGATAATGTGCAAATTTCATAAGCTTCTAACTTATCCATTTCCTCCTTAGTATATCTAGAGTCATTTGGATAAATTTTTACTGTTTCCTTTTCCGGCTTTTTAACTTCACCTATTATAATCAGATCAGATGCTTCAACTAAAGATTCTATATCTGAATACCTCATCCAATCAAAAACAGATGTTACTGTTTTCATATTCTTTGATGAACTTGCAATACTTTTGGGTTCTTGTCTAAAATACAAAAAACTTACTGTTGAAATTGCCGATATTACCAATGTTGTTATTATTATAAAAGAAATCTTCTTCATAATAAAGATACCTCCATTTATTAATATTATTACCAACTAGCATTTACGCCTTCTATATCCCCAGTTTTTGGACTATACAGCGAATATCTGTTTCTGGTATGAGACATCAGTACAGTAGATACTGCATCATAATCATTAAGTCCAAATGCATGTCCAATTTCGTGAGCGATAATACTTCCCTTTTCTTGTGTTTGCATAGTCATTACGTAATTATTATTTATTTTGATGTTGAAACGAGTTGTTATGTGATCTGGATCCGTATAATCATTTTCGTACACTAAATACTGCGATAAATATGTACTATTATAAGCTATATCATATATATAATTACTGCTATATGGGGATGAATATATACTACAGGGTGTGTCAACATTATTCCATGAACTCTTTGCATTACTAAAAGCTGTAGAATAAACACTGCTCAAATTGTACAAGTTTATGTCTACACTCGTACTATTGTATCCCCAAACATGAAGTGCATAATTAGATGCAAAACAGTTAAATGAAAATACTGTGCAACATAAACCAATTAAAATTAAAAACAATCCCTTTTTCATATCAGTACTCCTCCTTAGTTTTATTAAGTAAATCAAATTTTCGCCTCCTTATACATCATTAACCATTTATGGATTAATTGTATTACTTTTTTTTTTTTTGTCAATTATACATTTTTTTATTTTTTTGTTTAACGTAGCAACTGGTATTCATTCTGAACTGCGTAATTTAGTTAAAATATATAACCATGTAATAGGCTGTAAAAGTTATGCAAAACAATATAATGCAATGGCTCGACATTCACTTTCCAGAATTCACAGCGGTTTTTGGAGACTCGGAGGGCAAGGAAGCAATGATAACGCTAAGTTCATTTCAGTTACTGTCGATGATATTAGAACTTGGTGAAGCCAAGGGGCTGGAGGCATGGAAAAAGGAAAATTAAGGAAGTCATAGGAAGAAAGCATGCAAGCAAGCTTTCTGAGGTCCGTTGATAATGCAGATGGTAGCAAAAACCATGAATTTAAATAACTACATTTGTATTATACCATAGGGAAAGACAATCTGCTAAAGAAGAAACAATCACTGATATTACTTTTAAATTATTAATTCTGTTTATAATTATTATGACTTTAACAATTACAGTAATTATTAAGTTCAGGAACAGGACTAAAGCAAATTAACTCTATAAAATGTACCCAAGAATTGCAAAAAAGACTTCACATGACAAACAGTGAAGTCTTTACCACCTATTACCACAACCATTTTATTCTTGGGAAATATTCAAAGGCAACCCTGCCTAAAATCTTACTCTTATGAACATAATTAGTTGTCAGCCAATACCTTGAATCCTTTGAGTCGTTTCTATTATCCCCCATCATAAAGTAGCTGTCCGCTGGAACAACATAAGGTCCTTTATCTTCACGCCTCATTTCTTCTTTGAGGTAAGATTCTTCAAGTTTGACACCATCAATATACACTTCTCCAGCTTTTATTTCAACTGTTTCTCCCGGCAAGCCTATTACTCTTTTAACAAAATTCGTCTTCTCATCATCAGGAAACTTAAATACAACAATGTCCCCTCTCTCAGGCTTCGCAAAAAGGTAATGCAGCCTGGTGGCAATAACCCTGTTTCCGGGCATTATTGTATTTTCCATTGAACCTGTAGGTATAAAGGCATTTATAATTACAAAATTGGTTAAGAATAAAGCAATTAATACCGCTGATGCTATGTATTTAATCCAACTGAGTATTTCCTTATAGTCAATTTTTTTATTACTTTCATTATTAACAGAATCATTGTTTTCCATAATACAAACTCCTGTCTATATAGCAAAAGGTGAGGTATACCCCCACCTTTTATTCTATATTGAATATAAATATTAAGCTTTACCGTCGCAACCCAATACATTGATAAGTTTGTGTTTAACAACGTCTTTAATAGCTGCTCTAGCTGGTGAAAGATATTGTCTTGGGTCAAAGTGTGATGGATTTTCAGCAAAGTACTTTCTGATGCTTCCTGTTAAAGCAAGTCTTAAGTCAGAGTCAATGTTTATCTTACAAACTGCCATTTTAGCAGCTTGTCTTAACATTTCTTCAGGAACACCCTTTGCACCAGGCATATTACCGCCGAATTTGTTGATCATTTCAACATATTCAGGCATAACTGATGATGCTCCGTGTAATACGATTGGGAAACCTGGAAGTCTCTTTTGAACTTCTTCCAATATATCAAATCTTAATCTTGCTTCACCTTTGAATTTGAATGCTCCATGGCTTGTTCCGATTGCTATTGCCAAAGAGTCAACGCCTGTCTTTTCAACGAATTCTTGAACCTGATCAGGATCTGTAAATGCTGCATCTGCATCAGATACGTTAACTGCATCTTCGATACCTGCAAGTCTTCCAAGTTCACCTTCAACAGTAACGCCTTTATCATGTGCATATTCAACAACCTGTTTTGTCAATTTGATGTTGTCTTCGAATGAATGATGTGAACCATCTATCATAACTGATGTAAATCCACCATCTATACATGATTTACAGAGTTCAAATGTATCACCATGGTCAAGGTGTACACAGATTGGAAGACCAGTTTCTATTATAGCTGCATCAATAAGTTTCATTAAGTATGTATGATTTGCATACTTTCTAGCTCCTGCTGAAACTTGAAGAATTAATGGAGCATTAACTTCCTTTGCTGCTTCAGTTATTCCCTGAACTATTTCCATGTTGTTAACATTGAATGCACCTATAGCGTATCCGCCTTCGTATGCCTTTTTAAACATTTCTTTACTTGTAACTAATGGCATTTTCTCCACTCCTTATATTTAATTTAGTTAATAAACAAATCTTGTTAGATTTTTATCATTATAATTTTATCAGATTCAAATTGAAAATCAAGGTATAATTAAAAATTAATTGATAATATTTTATCAAGGATAATTGCATTTCATGCTAAATTGTGTTATATTTTTATTTGATTTTGTTTTGACCATGTTGTTTTTGGTAACAATATATTTTGGTCTAATCGATAACTTATTTATATATTTCAAGGAGGTTATATTATGAGCCGTTTGGAAGGAGCATGTATGTTCGGCCAGTCAGGTGGCCCTACATCAGTTATTAACGCTAGTGCTGCTGGAGTTATCCAGGAAGCATTAAAGCAAGATTGCATTACAGCTGTTTATGGAGCAGCACATGGAATTAAAGGTGTTTTAGATGAACAATTCTATGACATGAGCAAAGAAGATTCCTATGAATTGGATTTAATGAAGACTACACCATCATCCGCTTTAGGTTCAGTTAGATACAAACTTAAGAGTGCTGATGTAGATGAGACAGATTATAAGAGACTTTTAGAAGTATTCAAAAAATACAACATCAGATATTTCTTCTACAATGGTGGAAACGACTCCATGGACACTTGCAACAAAGTAAGCAAGTACATGCAGAAGGTTGGCTACGAATGTAGAGTTATGGGTGTTCCAAAGACTATCGACAACGACCTTTTTGGAACAGACCACTGTCCAGGTTACGGTAGCGCTGCAAAATACATAGCTACATCAACTATGGAAGTATACCATGATGCAAGAGTTTATGACACAGGAATGGTAACAGTTCTTGAAGTTATGGGTAGAAACGCTGGTTGGCTTACTGCAGCTTCAGCTTTAGCTGCTCACAAAGGAAATGGACCGGATTTGATCTATTTGCCTGAACTTCCTTTCAGTATTGAGAAGTTCCTTGAAGATACAAGCAAGGTATATAAACAAAACGGTAAAGTTATCGTTGCTGTTTCTGAAGGCTGTAAAGACGAGCAAGGCAGATATATTGCAGAAATGGGTTCAAACCTTGCAAAAGATTCCTTCGGTCATGCTCAACTTGGCGGTGCTGCATCAATACTTGCAAACGTTGCTAAAGAAAAGCTCGGAACAAAAGTTAGAGGAATCGAGTTCAGCTTGCTTCAAAGATGTGCTGCTCACGTTGGTTCATTAACAGACGTTAACGAAGCTTACATGGCAGGCCAGATGGCAGTTAAGCATGCTGTTGAAGGTATGACAGATTACATGGTAGCATTTGAAAGAGCTGCTGGTACTGAATATAAATGCACTACCAAGCTAATCAACCTTACAGATGTTGCAAATACTGAAAAGACTATTCCAAGAGAATGGATCAACAAGGAAGGAAACGGCTTGACACAAGACTTCATCAACTATGCGCTTCCTTTAATCCAGGGTGAATCCAAGCCAGTATTGGAAGATGGACTTCCTAGATTTACAAAGTTAAAGAAAGTTCTTGCTAAGAAATAATATTAAGAATAATAAAGGTTAGCTATGGTATAAAGCCATAGCTAATTTTTTTGGTCAATTTGGGATAGGTTTTTTAGTTGACAAAAAGAAAAACAAAAACTATACTACTCATAGAGGTTATTCAATAGCCTTTATGACAATTTTCCGTTAATATGGATCATATGACTGGCGGAAGTGGATTTTACCACAGGGAGTATGATTCTTAATTTTACCGACCGCCTGGGTAGCTAAAAGTACTCAGGTGGTTTTTGTTTGGAGAATTTTTGTAGTATTTTTTTCTAGTATCAAGTTAAACTGAATATTCCCGGGATTTTGTTTTATTAGTTTTTATTAAGGGTAAGAATAAAGTAATATTGTAGCTTTTATAGAAATCAAATTTAAGAATATATAGCTTTGCCTCGTAGAATTATTTATACTGCATTCGAGGTCAGACCAAGCCTAAGGAGGTTTTTAATATGGATCAAAAAGCTTGGAACGGATTTGTATCTGGAAACTGGGAAAACAACATAGATGTAAGAGATTTTATTGTAAAAAACTATACCCCTTATGATGGTACAGAAGAATTTCTTGTAGATTCAAGCATCAAGACAAAAAAATTATGGAGCAAATGCAAGAAACTCCTCAATGATGAACGTCTTAAGGACGGTGTATTAAATGTAGATACAAAGACTATATCCGGTATTACAAGCCATGCACCTGGATACATTGACGAAAAGTATGAGGTTATTAAGGGTCTTCAGACAGACAAACCTCTTAAAAGAGCTGTTCTGCCATATGGTGGAATTAGAATGGCCAAACAGGCCTGCGAGAAGTACAACTATAAACTGTCGCCTAAAATTGAAAATATATTTGAGAACTATCGTAAAACTCATAATGAAGGCGTCTTCAATGCATATACTCCAGAAATGAGAAAAGCACGAAAATGTGGCGTTATAACAGGCCTTCCTGACGCATACGGACGCGGAAGAATAATAGGAGATTACAGGCGAGTTGCACTTTATGGTGTAAATGCACTTATTGAAGAAAAGAAAAAGGATCTAAACATCCTTCTAAATAAGAGCATGAATGAAGAAACTATCAGATTAAGAGAGGAAGTAACCGAACAAATCAATTCATTGAACGACCTTATTGAAATGGCAAAAACCTACGGTTTTGATGTATCAAGACCTGCAGAAAATGCACTTGAAGCTGTTCAATGGACTTACTTAGCTTTTCTAGGTGCTATGAAGGAGACAAATGGAGCTGCCAATTCACTTGGAAGAGTTAGTACCTTCCTTGATATTTATATTGAAAGAGATATTAAAGCTGGTACACTTACTGAAGTAGAGGCCCAAGAACTTATCGACCAGTTTATAATCAAGTTGAGATTTATTCGTCACTTAAGAACACCTGACTATAATGAGCTCTTTGCGGGCGACCCTGTTTGGATTACAGAGTCTTTAGGCGGTATATGTGAAGATGGAAGGCATATGGTAACCAAAACATCCTTCCGATTACTTCAAACATTGCTCAATTTAGGTCCTTCACCTGAACCTAATATAACCATACTTTGGTCGCAGAAGCTGCCAATTGGTTTTAAAAGGTTTTGTGCAAAGGTTTCAATGGTTACGAGTGCCATACAATATGAAAATGACGATGTAATGAGACCACATTTTCACGATGATTACGGTATTTCCTGCTGTGTATCAGCAATGCGTGTAGGAAAAGACATGCAATACTTTGGCGCACGCTGTAACCTGCCAAAACTTTTACTACTTGCCCTAAACGGAGGGAAAGATGAAATATACGGCGAACAAGTGGCTCCTGAATTTGAGCCTTACCCCGATGAATACCTTGATTACGATAAGGTAATGAGCAGATTCAAAGAAATGCAGAAATGGTTGACGAGCCTTTATGTCAATACCATGAATGTGATACATTACATGCATGATAAATACGCTTACGAAAGGCTCATGATGGCTCTCCACGATACCGATGTGAACAGGCTAATGGCATTTGGTATTGCAGGGTTATCTGTATTGGTTGATTCGTTAAGTGCTATAAAGTACACCTATGTAAGAGTAATCAGGGATGAAAGAGGTCTGATTACTGACTTTGAAATCAAGGGGGATTATCCTCAATTCGGTAACGATGATGACAGAGTTGACAGTATTGCCACAGAAGTAGTTAAAGACTTTTATAATGACCTTAAGGAAAACGAAACCTATAGAAATGCTGTGCACACTCTCTCAATACTGACAATTACATCAAATGTTGTCTATGGTAAAAAGACCGGTTCAACCCCTGACGGACGAAAGAAAGGTGAACCGTTTGCAC
The DNA here is from genome assembly GCF_000179595.2 of Acetivibrio cellulolyticus CD2. Taxonomy (NCBI): domain Bacteria; kingdom Bacillati; phylum Bacillota; class Clostridia; order Acetivibrionales; family Acetivibrionaceae; genus Acetivibrio; species Acetivibrio cellulolyticus. The sequence goes on from NZ_JH556657.1 coordinate 684,401, forward strand.
CAGGTGCAAATCCAATGCACGGCAGAGATAAAATGGGAGCTTTGGCGGCTTTGAACTCATTAGCTAAAATTCCATACGAGTACTGTATGGATGGAATTTCACTGACTTTGACCCTTGTCCCCCGTTCACTTGGAAGAGAAACAAATGCTAGAATGAATAATCTGGTTGCTCTTCTTGACGGTTATTTCATACAGGGCGGACATCATGTAAATATTAATGTGTTTGAAAGAATAGTATTGGAAAAAGCAATGGAAGACCCTTACAACTACCCTCAACTTACAATAAGGGTATCCGGTTATGCTGTTAACTTTATTAGGCTGACCAAACAGCAACAGCTGGAAGTTATAGCCAGAACCTTCCATAACGCTATGTAAAGGTGATTATATGACTATTAAAGGCAGAATACATTCATTTGAATCGTTTGGTACTGTTGACGGTCCTGGTATAAGATTTGTAATCTTTATGCAGGGCTGTCCTTTTCGCTGCCTTTACTGCCACAACCCGGATACCTGGAGTAATGACAGAGGGATTTTATATTCCGTTGACGAGGTGTTTGATAAAATCAGAAGGTATATCCCCTACTTCAAAAACTCCGGAGGTGGTGTAACAGTTTCAGGCGGCGAACCACTTCTTCAGGCAGAATTTATTACCGAGCTTTTTAAGAAATGTAAGGAAGAAGGCATTCATACAACAATTGATACAAATGGATTTGTAGACAGTAATTCAGATATTGTCAACACACTCTTGGATTACACAGATCTAGTACTTCTTGATATAAAACACATAGATGAACAGAAGCACAAATCACTGACAGGATGTAGTAACAAAAATGTTCTCAGCTTTGCCAAACACCTAGATAGCAGAAAAATTCCTGTATGGTTAAGGTATGTAGTTGTTCCCGGCCTTACTGATTATGAACCGGATGTAAAAAAACTCAGCAAATTTATAGCAGGTCTTTCAAACATTGAAAATATTGAACTACTCCCCTTTCACAAAATCGGAGAGTACAAATGGAAAGAGCTTGAACTTGATTATAAACTCTATGATACTCCTCCAGCTAATGAAAGTGATATAGATAGATTGCGTAAAATATTTACTATTCTAAAGTGACTTCTTGCGTTTCCACGTTTTATATAAACAAACAGAAGACAGGAGCTCAAGGATATAACCTTAAGCTCCTGTCTTATATCGGTTATTTGATTATTATTTCTATAATACGGACTTAGTATTTAATATTATCTAATTTAAAGCTTTCTTCTACAGTTTTCATCAATCTTGTTATATAATCCATACCATCTCTGAACACCATTTTCCAATTTAAAATAATGGGCTATGTATGGCACTAGTAAAACTAAAAGCAATAAACTTACAGGCAAAATTATAATCTTTTCAAAACACACTGCAAACATAATCGTTGTAACAAACAACAAGGCAAAAGCCAGCGTTACCATCAGATGTATCAGTCTTTCATGCTGGAGGTACTCTATCTGGGTTTTGTGATAGTCTCTCAGCCACTCCCAATCGAAGTCCTCATTTTTTTCCAATGCTTCTGTTACAAACTTCTCGTGATTTTTCAAATAATCTACCATAAGCTAAAAGCTCCTTGTCCCTTGTATTTATCAAAATACTAACAAAATCCATTATTCTGGATAAGTTAACTGTATTGCATTACCAACTATCTTTCTATCGCCAAATACAGCAGTTATACTAAAATAATATTTTTGACCGGGTACAAGATATTCTCCAAAACTTCCGCCATTATAAGCAGAACTGTTATCTATTACGCAAGATGTTTTATTCACATCAGTAAAATAATAGAGATAACCATCTTCCGGATATTTAGGATTGGAAACATCTTTTGAAATAACTACCTTATAATAGTTGAATCCTGATGATGTTACCGGAGTCCATTGCAAAACAATATGTCCATCTACTACTTTTCCAGTTACCTTGACTGAGCTGGAAACATTACTTGCGGAAGGATATTTAAGCAACACTGCATTGCCGGGAACCTTTTCATCACCATAAACAGTTGTTATGCTAAAATAATAGCTTTTACCCGGAACAAGCTTTCCTCCGATATCACCACCGTTATAACAATCTTCACTGTTTAAAGTAACGCTTGTCTGAGACCTATCTGTAATATAGTATAAATAGCCATCCTGAGGATATCTCGGTGATGAATTGCTTTGCGATGCTACAACCTTATAGTAGGTAAATCCATCTTCAGAAGCCTTTGTCCAATTTAATACCACTTTTCCATCAACAACTTTTCCCTGCACAACCGGAGCATTATAGTTGTAAATACTTCCATCCTCATCCAACTCAAGTTCTTCAGTTGCTTCCTCCGTAACAGGAGTGCTTATGAATTCATCATATGTAATCTTTTCTTCGTCGAGAGTCATCTGAAGCGTATTATAAACCAATACCGCAGCTTCCGCTCTTGTTAAATAATTCTGAGGCCTGAAAGCCTTAAGTTCACTGCCTCCAATAGGATTACCCTTCATTATGTTATGTTCAACAGCAATAGCAACGTATTTTCTTAATTCCGGGGAAATTGAATCCTTATCACTAAAGTTGTCCAATATTGATTCATCAACCTCTTCGTCCTGGTACTTCATTGCTTTTACCAAAGCAACTGCCATATCTTCCCTTACTGATTCCCTGCCTGGCCAGAATCGGTCGCCCTTTGAAGTTCTGAATCCGGTGAGATAATACTTGGCGGATTCAACATAGCTATAAGCCCAATTATCTTTTGGCATATCTATAAAAGTCTCTTCCTCAGATGTCTTTAATGGAAGGTTCAGAGCTTTAACCATAATTACTGCAAATTCTGCCCTTGTTACAACTTTATTAGGTTTAAATGTATTGTCCGGGTATCCTGAAATTATTTCATTTCTATCCATCCATTTTACTGCATCGTAAGCCCAATGAGATGAAGGCAGATCTGAAAAATCAGTATCCGCAGTATCTTCATAATAGTTTTGCGCTAACACAGAAAAACCCGATTGAGTAAGAATCATTATCAAAGCTACCAAGATGATAATAGTTTTTTTTCTTAACATATATCCCACACTCCTATTCTTTTTATCAACTATTTTACTCATTCGTAAATTAAAAATTTTTTCATAGTGTAGGTGTAAACTTTTTTTATGGAATAGTTAATTGTATCGCATTTCCGGCAACACTATTCCCGTTGTAAACCATAGTTATACTGAAGTAATACTTCTGTCCGGATTGCAAAGTACCTCCAAAATCCCCTCCATTGTATGGCATAGACTTATCAACGGTAAAAGAAGTTTCATCAGGATTTGTAGTGTAATACATGTATCCATCATCCGGATATTTGGGTCTCGGGTTGCTTTTTGAAATAACAACCTTGTAATAATTGAATCCTTCCACATAAATAGGATTCCATTTTAGGTAGACCTTGCCATCTTTTACTGTCGCCGATACTTTAGGCGTGAGAGTGCTGCTTGCACTAGTTGAACTATTTGTGCCAACACTTTCTCCCGGGTACGTCAGAACAATTACGTCTCCCGCAACTACTCTGTCTTCATACACTGTGGTTATACTAAAGTAATACTTTTCGCCATTTTTAAAGTAACTGCCAAAATCTCCATTGGTGTATGACTGAGAATTATCTACTACTGCAGAAGTCGAGTTAACATCTGTAATTACATAAAGATAACCATTTTCAGGATATTTAGGCTTTACATCGCTCCTAGATGCAACAACCTTATAATACTTAAATCCATTACTATTGCTTACCGGCTTCCATTTTAGATATATTTTACCACCATCAGCCTTTCCGGATATTTTTGCATACTCATAGCTTAATTTGGAAGCTGTCGATTTAGCCGCAGGTTTTGGTGTAGCCTTAAGCGTTGGCTTTGCTGTAAGTTTAGGAGCAACTGTTGCAGTTGGTGTTGTTGATGCTTTTACAGCAACAGACATAGACGAACTAACTGCTGGTGTAGAAGTAACTACAGCCTTCGGTGTCGGCACAAGTGTAGGCTGCGATGTTGGAATTTGACTTTGTCCGTTTATACTCGCATTGTCTTCCTCAAATACAATTTTGACCTCACTAAGCAAATCTTCAATAGGACTTTCCTTCGCTTCTACCAAATCAATCTCATTTGACTGCTCTTTGGATTTTTCGTAAATATATTGTCTTCCTGTCGATAGATCGTTTATGTCAGCAGACTTTTTAGTGGATTCAGGAACTGTAATCACCACTGGCTTAATAATCTTATCCTCATTTGCTTCCACCTCTATTTGTGCTAAAAGTTCCTCAAGTTTTTGTTCTTCGTCACCTTTTTTACCTGCCTTAGGGTTTAAAGCCAATGAAATAAGAACCAAATTCTCTTTGTCTTCATAAACAAACCCCCGGTCATGAGCAAGCTCAAATACCTTTTCAATTGCATAATCTATAGGCATTCCCTTCAAATTATTATCCTCAAGAAGAGTTTCTGCATCCTTGTTTATTTCCTTAATTCCAACAACTGAATTATTTCTGTCAATCAGCAATTCCAAACTGGGGTTTATATCAATGTCTACAAATGCATAAGTCCTGTCAATCGGACTCTTTTGCATAAACTGGAATACTGCCATGAAAATCATTATCAGCGCAGCAGCAATACCCGCAATGGCAGAAACTCTTTTTATAGTACCTTTATTTGGATTCTTTATATCCGAATCTGAAAACTTCACCTGCTGACCTAAAAACATTCCTTTTTTCTTTCTGATCAGAACAAAATCGCAGTCACTGACCATTACTATTGCACCATCTTGTGCCAGTTCTATAATCGTACCGACATTATACATTTGCATCCCCTCCCTCCTCAGTTTGACTTATATAGCCGTTCATAACTTCCAGACTGCTGGTCATAATCACGCAGAGCGCAATTATAAACTTGCGGTTTTTTTCAAGTGTTCCACGGTACACATTTATAACCTTCAGCAGTTCTTGAATTGGGAGAGTTTTAGTTTTTTCCATTTTGTTAAGCAGTTTCTCATCTCTTGCTATAACTCTTGCAATCCTTATACACATTACTCTGGAATCCTTATGTTTTGGGGCACAAGTCAAAAGATCTCTGAAAGAAATCCCGTACTGTCTCAGTTTATCTTTAAAAATCAATATATCTTCTTTTACTTCTATATTGCTAAACTCATTTGTAAAATCTGACGTCAAATATCTTTCTTCAAAATCATTGCTCTGTTCATCACTAAAGTATGTAAATGGAAATACCTTATTTTGTGTTTCCCTGTTTTTCCTGGAATAGTCAATAATCCGACGTTTTATTACCTGCTCACTAAAACCGAAAAAGTTTTTATTCTTTGAAAAATCAAAGCTGTCTATTGCTTCGTTAAATGCCAAAAGGCCAATACTATACTCTTCACTATTTTCAACCTCCACACGCTTTCCGGTCGCGTTAAAAACAGCCTTTATAACAAATGGCTTATAATCGCTTATAAATTTCTCTTTAAGTTGAGTATTTCCACTTTTAATCTCAACCAGAATACCGTTTACGCCATCGCCTTCAGCTTGACTTCTGGCAAGAAAAGGAATTTTAAAACCCAAAGACTTATCCCCCCTTAACTAACTATTCGTAGTTATTTGCGAAATGCTATAACGCTTGAATTTACTGCATTTCAAATTGATATTTTTATTGTTTTCCCCCTCTGCTTCTAGTAAAATATAGGTATCTAATCCAATTTTAAACAAGAGAAGGGGAAAACAAATGGTAAAACTTTATAAACAAATTTCTTTTGCTGACACATTCGAAGAATGTAAAGATGTTTTTCAAAATAATAAGCCAAAATTTCTTAAGCTACTCTCACAACATCTTGATTTATCTTCGCTTATACCACAGGATTTTTATTGGTCTTACCACAAAACTCTAGGGAGAGACCGTAAATATTCACTCTCTTCAATGCTTTCAGCATTAGTTCTGCAGAAAATTCTTGGCATTCCTACAGTTTCGCTACTCATTATTTTTCTTAATTTATGCCATGAAGCCCGTGAATTCTGTGGCCTTCCAGACGTCCCTCATAACTCTCAGTTTACACGGTTCAAACAAGATTTCGTTATTTACCTGGAAAACTTCTTTAACCACCTTGTAGATATTACAGAACCTATTTGCCAGGAAATTAACACTACTCTTGCATCCACTATCGCTTATGATACTTCAGGTATTGAAACCTTTGTAACTGAGAATAACCCAAAGTTCATAAATTCTATCATAAAAAACTCAAGGCTTTCTACAAGGACAAGCCTGATGTCGATGTATATAAAATGGCTTATAGCCTTATGCCTTCTTCAGCCTCTGCAAACAAAGAAATCAAGCAACTCTACATAAACGGCTACTTCTGCTATGTCTACAAGTTTGGCATTATCACCAACGGCCTCGGCATTCCAAGACATATTGCCTTTTTGGATAGTGACTTCAAAAAGAAACATCCTGAAATGCACATTGAGAAAAAATCGGATTCTCCAGACGAAGATAAATCTATTAGTGATTCCAAATCCCTTAAACCAGTATTTGCAGACTTCTTTACTCTTCACCCGGATTTTAAACCAAGCACTTTCCTTGGTGATTCTATTTTGATACGTGCGATACCTACACATTGCTCTTAGATGAACTCAAGTTTCAAAGGGCTCTAATACCTTTGAATTCCAGAAATTCAAACCCTAATCTTCCGCCTATTAAATACAATGATGATGGTGGGCCACTTTGCTCTAAAGATTCTTCTGTACCAATGAAACCAAATGGCTGGAGCCGAGAAGAAGGAAGAATCGAAAGATTCAAATGGCGGTGCCCACAGGCAAAACTAATTAAAGGTAAATGGGTTACTTCTTGTGATAACCCCTGTAATGGCAAGCCTTGCGGTCGTGTAACCTTCACATCTCCTGCCATGGATAAACGCATGTATCCAGGTGTGATTAGAGGCTCTGACGAATGGATTTCTGACTACAAAATTAGGACTGTAGTAGAAAAAAACATTCAATACCTTAAGGAGCCTATGGCCTGTGGTAATCTTAAAACAAGAGACAACCTAACTATTAAAGCAGATTTATATCTCGCAGGTATCACACAACTAATTACTGTAATACTTGCAGATAAAATTCATGAGCACAAGTATATACGTAGTTTAAAACCTTTAATCGCTTGATTTACTAACTTACTCTTGAAACTTATGTCTTATACATAAGCTTATTTGTGCTGTAATTTCATCAACAAGGTTCTGGTTTTTCAGTCAAATCACTAACATATATCCCTCTTAAGTTATCAAAGTCCATTTTACATCTCTTCTAACTTTTTACATCTGATTTTTTAAGTCATTTTGCAAATGCCTATAGAATATTTATCTATTAATAAATTTGTGTAACTTCTCCTTTTGAAGCTATTGCGCCAGTATTTGATCTATCTATTTCTTTAAGGTTAATACCTAAATATTTTGCATATCCTCTCATCTTCAAAACCCTTAACATAAGTTTTTCCAGTGTTTCCTC
>NZ_JH556657.1:692016-946364 GCF_000179595.2 Acetivibrio cellulolyticus CD2
AAATTCAAACCCTAATCTTCCGCCTATTAAATACAATGATGATGGTTGGCCACTTTGCTCTAAGGATTCTTCTGTACCAATGAGACCAAATGGCTGGAGCCGAGAAGAAGGAAGAATCGAAAGATTCAAATGGCGGTGCCCACAGGCGAAACTAATTAAAGGTAAATGGGTTACTTCTTGTGATAACCCCTGTAATGGCAAGCCTTGCGGTCGTGTAACCTTCACATCTCCTGCCATGGATAAACGCATGTATCCAGGTGTGATTAGAGGCTCTGACGAATGGATTTCTGACTACAAAATTAGGACTGTAGTAGAAAAAAACATTCAATACCTTAAGGAGCCTATGGCCTGTGGTAATCTTAAAACAAGAGACAACCTAACTATTAAAGCAGATTTATATCTCGCAGGTATCACACAACTAATTACTGTAATACTTGCAGATAAAATTCATGAGCACAAGTATATACGTAGTTTAAAACCTTTAATCGCTTGATTTACTAACTTACTCTTGAAACTTATGTCTTATACATAAGCTTATTTGTGCTGTAATTTCATCAACAAGGTTCTGGTTTTTCAGTCAAATCACTAACATATATCCCTCTTAAGTTATCAAAGTCCATTTTACATCTCTTCTAACTTTTTACATCTGATTTTTTAAGTCATTTTGCAAATGCCTACTAACTATTCGTAATATATAACTTTTTTCATAGTGTACTTATAAATTTGATAAAACCTCTCTAAATATATCGGAAAAGAACAGGCTTGTATAAACAAAATCACCCAACGAAATTCAAAATATTGAAATTACTTACTTATTCGAACACTAAGGCATAAATGAAAAATTACTTACCTTTCACCTATAAATATTATTATATCAATTAATATTTGTAAAGTATAAAGCATTTGCCCTGCCTGCAAGGTATAAAAAAAGAAGCAGCTATACGCCACTTCTCTTTATAAGTTTTCTTTATAAGTTTACTTTAGAATTTTATTTTTTAGATTATACTTTATTGAAAAGGAATTATCTGTAATATTATATATCAGGTTTAAACTAGGATTAACACCTGTACCCAGCAATAGCAGAGTTAAATAGTCCTGAACCTTTCCAAAAACAGGATTTGGAAAGTAAAACAGAACCAATCCAATTAATATAGGTACTGTCAATATCAAACTCATTATTAATAAGCCACCTATAATATTAAATAAAAATTGGAGTAATTTCTTCTGCTTGCCTATGCTTTCATGACCTATATCTTCATCCAATACCTGTACTGCCATCCTACCCTTTTTCGGCCAGACTTTTTTTAATATTTTCTCAAATACATTCTCCTTATGCTTAAGCTGTTCTATTATATCATCCTTATGATTTCCTTCATACTCATCAAACTCTTCATAAATCTTCAAAACCCGCCGCAGTCTATTTTTGGCATCCACATAAATATCAGTCAACTTTAAGTCTTTAAAATTCTTATATTCTCTTATACCCTTAAGTGCCAAACTTAATTCCTCACTGGTCAGCGACAAATCTCCTAAAACCCTCCGTTCTTCATCCGAAAACAGTGGATGGTTCAATAATTGGTTCTTAACCGTATCAAAAAAGCAAATCCAATCTACAATATCACTTACCTCTTCTACCTGGATTTTACAAATAGCAATTTTCTTATACAGATATTGATACGGTTCACGATACATTTCCGGTGAATTGAAATCATATCTGTGTATGTTATTCCTCATCTTCTCTACGAAAAACGGAACCATATCATACAACCTTTTTTGGCTTTCTCCACTCAACAACTTATCCAAATACTCCAAATCGTATAAAAACTGTTTATCGGGATGAAGCAGTTTTTCAAACCCTGCTTTGTAATCATCAAGAATGCTCTGCCCAAGTTTATAATCTGCATTTGCCGGATTAACAAAAAACGCCATAAATATGCCTTTACTCTTCAGCTTTTCCGCTTTATAAAAGCAAGCTTCTATATACTCGTTTGGCGGAAGAATCTCTTCATGTCCCATTTCCTTGAATATCGCCTGAAGGATCTTATACTTTTGTAAATACTCATCTTGCAACCTCTTAATACTTGAAAAAGCAATAAATTTTATGGAATACGGCGCCAAATTAGATAATATTACTGCCAGCATTAATCCGATAAAAATAAAGACAGCAGCTATAGCGAAGTGGTCGTGAACTGTCACATATATCTTTGTTCCATCGTTTAAATAGCCTGAATATACCCCAGGTAAAGATATCCCTTCAATGTCAACATACGCTCTATGGGCTATATATTTCTCATTGCTCATCTCAACATTTAGTATTTTTATAATCCCTATATGCTTTCCGTCAGTAACAGTTGCTGCAGGAACAGTTTGCTCTTCCACCAGCATACCCTCATCTGAAAGCGAGTAATCCTCAATAAAGTCCTTGATCCCACTATCTCCTGTTTCATAAAACCAAAGTGTAGCTCCTTCCAAATATGCCCTACTTGTATGCCATGGAAAATAACGAACTGCTGTTAAATTTATTTTTCCATCTACATCCCTGATAAATTTATAATTTTGCGCTCTTGGCTCCTGATAGATTTTGACCGTAACAGGTTCTTTTATCACCAATTGGCCCTTTCCTGCCACCGCTGAAGCTGAATACATAAAAAAACAACTCAAAATGATGGTTGCTGAAAATATGCTCCTCTTTCTTAGAAGATACCTCATTTTACTATGTCCCCCTGCTAATATAGTGTATCTTCTGTATATTAAAAACACATTTTGTAACTCCCTCAGTCTGGGCTTGCTTTTAACTACTTTGAACATGAGTGACCCCAGTATTTAGGGGTAAAACCCAACTCTTAAATACATATGCTGAACAAGTACAAAAAAGAAGTGGCATATACCACTTCTTTCTGCAAGTTGACTTTTATTATAATCTTTTGGTTCAACAATATTATAAATTTAAATTCTATACAATTATTCCTACTCAATTACTCTAGTCAATTCAATTGAAGTAGAATCAGCCATATTTATTATAGTTGCCTTATCCTTATTTTCTCCTGAGAGCAAAAACAAGTAATTTAAGGATTCTTGCTTATTTAGAGTAGCACTCTTATCAGCACCTTCTGACTGAAGTGTTTCATAGTGCATCTTTAAAGAAAAAACATTGAAATATCCTTGTGCATATTTATCATACTTTTGCAGGTAATCCGCAGTATTTATTTTCAAATCAGCCAACGCTTTTACACCTGAAAGAAATGTTAGCGAACCCTTATAATAATTATCTGTAGTATTATTCTTGTCTTTATAATACAAATAACGTCCGTCTGGAGTAAATGCAAACATTGGACCACTTTGCGCTGCCCATTTCCCATAGATTAAATTGTCAGAGTTTTGTATTGGATCTGACATAGATGTTTTAGCAGTAGCATTAGCATCCGGTGCAGACTGATTTTTATTTTCACATGCAGTAAACGATAGCAACATTACTACCGCCAAAACACTTGTTATTATCCTTTTCTTCATCAAACTAACCCCCAATAAGAATAGTATGTCTATATTCTACCATACAATCGCCACATTTTGAAAGACTAAATGGATAAACTTTTAGCAAAATGCCATGATTATAGTCGTAAAACGCACTAAAAACATCCATTATCGCAATTTTGGGCGAAATAAGGAATGGTTGTGACAATTATACAGTAAAACATATAAGTTTGATTGAAAAAGTTTGACTAACTGCTTACTCTATAACTATAACAGCACTCTTGCCAATTTCAATCCAATCGTACAAAAACTTCGAATGACTTGTATAGTTTCTTACACATTTATGCGACCTCGGAACGGTACCGACTGTAAACAAATATTCCTGTATACCAGGATCTACGCGTTTTCCGTCTTTCAGCACATAATCAACAGGTACGCCATGAATATATGCTCCACCGTTAAATCTTATAGCATATGGCGCATACCCTGCTATTTGTTTTGTGACATCGTCCAAGTATGAGAATTTTTCCACCTTTTGAATCGCCATATAATACCCAAGGTCTGTAGGAAGTTTGTGTTTGGAATTTTCACCTGTTGTAGCATAAATGTAGGATATCAGATTCCATTTTCCATCAATCAATTCAAAAACGCCCTCATTTTGATTCTTCCTATCTACTACTACCACTTTTGTAAGTTCTTTTATTGTTTTCCTGAAAGAAAGATACTTTTTAGGTACATAGTATTCCCCATCAAAATTCAAGGTACGTATCTTATAGAAGCTATCCGTTTCTGCAAGAGTAGAAACCAAAGTACCATCAGTAATATACCTGAAGTTAGCTCCCAGATTCGGTTCATAATATGCTGGTGCTGACTGGTTTCTTAGTATTCCGAATTTGTCCTTTGTGCTGCCATTATATAAAGGAGCTAAACCAACACGGTTCTTATAATTCGTAATATATGCAGAAGTATTACTCTCCATTTCACTTTTTGCCCTTTTAACAGCCTCAAACATCTTATTGAACTGAAAGCCTCTCGGCTCAGCCAAATTTGACAGAATGTACCCGTTTTGAACTTTCCCTCCTACTTTCAAGGCTATCTTGTACCATTTATCCGTATTATATTTCGCAATAAATTCACCCTGTACTTCCGCTATTAGATTAACCTTTTCAAAATAGTGGGCACATCCAATCACCTTTGATGATGTTGATGGCTTTTCCCTTATGTTTATCTCACTGCTTAATATCAGCAGATAATCAGTTGGAACCTCATATTTATTATATTTTATATTCATTACTACTTCTTTGGGGACCTTGGATTCAAATGTTTTCAATATGGTTTCCTCATCTGAAACAAGGTTGTCCTTTTCACTTTTAATACCTTCCTGATCAACAATTACATCGGACTCTGTAACGTTCTTCTCTTCTGCTTCTTTTGTAAGCTCCCTATCTTCCGACAATTGATCAGCGTTAATATTCTTTTCAACATCTCCGTCATCTTTCAAAGGCTCGTCCGTCCCCAGCGGACCTGGTATTTTAACAGTATCGCACTCGTTCTCCGTTTTATATACATTATCATACACATTATTGCTTAAAACTTCACTTTCAACTGCATTAGTTCTACAACCTGCAAGCAATAATAAAGTAATATATATATAAGCCAAAGCTTTCTTCATAGTTTACTCCCCCAACTTCCCTTAGGAATACTGAAATTGTACTTTGCTGGTTTTTCACTTCCGGCCTTATTTGTTCTAAAGAGTCCTCGTGAAAAATCCGAAGTAATATTTTAGCTATTCCTTTTGCAACTGTTTACTCTAATCTACTCACATTATAAGTAGAATTGTCTGACATATTTACTACAGTTGCTCTATCTCTATTTTCTCCCCAGATCATAAACATAAAATAATAATAGTCTTCTCTGTATAAAGTATCACTCTTATCTATTCCTTCTGAATAAAGTGTTTCCAAATGCATTTTTAAAGAAAAAATATAATACTCGCTTTCTGTATATGAATCAAATAATTGAATATATTCCTCATCAGTTATTTCCAGATCCTCTATTGCCTCCGCACCGGCTAGTAGAGTCAACGGACCTTTATAATAATAATCTGAAGTATCATTTTTATCCATATAAAACCCATATCGCTCATCCTCACTGATTTCAAATAAAGTGCCATTTTCAGATACCCACTTTCCATAAATCAGTGATTCATAATCTTCCTTAATAAGCATAGTCTGTCTTTTAAAAGGCGGGCCTGTGTCCCTTTCCTTTGCGCAAACAGCAAATGGCATTTCTATATCTGTTATCTGTATCATTATCAAATTACCCCCGCAAGTAAAATTATACCTGTATTTTACAACGAATTTTGTCCTGTCGTAAGATGTCAAAAGTCATATATCGATATGACTAAAGTCATATAAAAAATATTTTTGTATTCATTATGTTGTAAAATCAAGCAGTATAAATGATATAAAATGATTTTCTACTGGACATTTTAGTCTGCATATTATAAAATTTTAATGGTTTAAGGCTTTTAATACTAGGGGGGAATTTTAAAATGTCATATTATTATGGTTCGGACTCTGTTGAAATTAAAAACCCTTTTAAAAAGGAAGGTATAATTTATATTTCTATTGGAGTCTTTGAGTTTTTAATGGGTTTGCTTGCTCTTTTTTCTGTTAGAAGTCGAATGTTAAGCGGTGGTACTTTATCTGGTTGGATAAGCTTAGGTATATGCCTTATACTCCTTGGAACAGGTGTTGGATACATAAGCAGCGGAATTTACAAGGTTTTACGTTTCTATGTTGGCAGAGGTATACCGGCAAGTCTTTCAAAAAATGTTTCCAAAAGTGAAGCACATGTAAATGAACCTGGAGTCCTTTACAATTCAAAAAATCTCGAACAAATGCTTATGGGTAGAAAGAATCCAACCTTCGTTGAACCCACTTCATTTATTGATCAGCTTGTTTACAGCATTTTCCCCAAGTTCATTTTTTTACCCTTTGCAATGAGAAATTACATTTCCATACTTCTGACTAAGACTGCTTATTCTCTAGTCTGGGTGGGAGTTTATGTTCTAGCAGTTTTATCCGGTTCACTAGGACTTACCAAGCTAACAAAAACCTCTTTCTCTAATTGGATGTGTATTGGTTTGGCTCTTGTCCTTCTCATCATTTGGAGTAATCACAAGACATCACTTAAAGTAATTCCCAAACTTAAGATTGAAAGCTTAAGCAAAGGTAACTTTATTTTTTTCATAGTGTTGGCTGTAATGCTTCCTGTTGCAGGAGAGCTTCTTATAAATAAAGGTGTCAAAATACCTGCTGCCCCATTAAATCCATTCATGTTTATTGTTCTGGATTTTGTACTTATTGCGGCTTCAATTACTGTAGGGCTAATATTGGCTAAGATGCGTTCCGACATGCTTAACCCGCTGACAGAAGTGTCTGAGTACCGGAATCATTGGCAGGAAAATGTACATCCGAAAGACATATTTAGAAGTTTTGATATGGAAATGTCAAATATGAGGTTTAAAGAAATGCCGAACAGGATTTACCGTGAGCTAAACCCTCAGCTCAATATGGAAGGCAGCATGGATAAAGGCAGCTTCACAGGCGATACAATCGTAGAAACTCAACCGATATATGACGAAATTCAGTATTCCGATATGTTTAAAAATATTCGATTCTACATATCTGTATACGGTGGTGTTCTTGTGGCTCTATCATCTTTACTGCTATTTTTGCTTAACCGGAATATCTCAAATGTACTTTCACTCAGTTATGTCTTTAAGTCATTGTATGTTCCCATAATTTTATGGGCTTTTGGCAGCATATCAATAAATATTGCGCACCTCTATTGGTCCGAAATAAACTTCAAAAGCTATCTTATACATTTTCAGGGAGAAGGAACATATTCTGAATCAAAAATTTCAACAGGGATGGCATATACTGATTCGACCCGAAGTGAAAACCAGATTGTACGTACATCGTTTACACCGTGGCTGATTTTATCCCAGATAAAAACGAGTACTTTAGCAGGCTCAGGTGTTCAGAATCTTGAAGGTACCAGATATGTTCTTGATATGAGAAAAGATGATTATATTCTAGAAAATCTTGTAAAGGGAATACGTACATTCCTTGATGACCAACAAACTATTGCAAATTCTATGTCTAACAGGGATATGGAATCAATTAAAAACATTTACTCTGTAAATCAGGTATCACCAGCAAATAACCTTGGTGCACCAAAAAACTCTGTAGGAATGCCCCCAAGAGAAGAACAAGAAAAACTTGGCGGTTAATCTATAAATTTTAGACATTTACTATAAATATTTTTTGCATTCAGGGGCTGTTGCACTATTGAATAAAAAACGTAGTGTAATGCCCCTTTCTATTAAGAAAGTACCATATATGCAGGATGCTTTGTTAAGGAGGGGATTTTATGGGGCAAGTAGCTGGTGCTATTGTTCTAATTATAGTTATTTTTATTTTTTATATTGCACCGTTAGTAATTACAGTGTTTAATATAATTAATCTTGTCAAAAAGAAGCCGGCATTAGAAAATCGTACAGATATATTTACTTTTCTTTTGGGGATTCCATTATCTTTATTTTTATTTGCATCATGGGGAGCAAAGGATTATAAAGAGGCTATTGTTTTGGATCCCACGTCCTTTAGGCTGCATACGCCTATATCTTACGAACATATCTTAACGTTTATAGTTTTTGCTTTTATTGCAACAGCAGGATACTTGATTCTCAGAAAAAAAAAGGGTGAATTATCCCCAATTATAAGCCTTATATGCATTTCAGCAATTTATTTGGGAATGGCTTTAGGAATTTTATTTATAATTCAACTGTCCAGGAACTTTTTAAGCAAGGAAACTCTTCTACCTTTTGATGTAATCTATTTATGTCTATTGCCACTAAATTACATACTCTGTTCTGCCAGACTCTTGAGACAAATTATAAATATACATTCAGAGAATCAAGAGGAAAAAGGAATTTATTATGAAAACAGATTTCTCAATTTCTGTCATATAATACTGACCAGCAGTAAAAACTGGTATGCTGTTGCCTTTCTTGTGTTGATCCCACTTCTTGGCGTTTTGCTTATTATTCTTGTATTGTTTGGACAATCACCAGACTCAATTATTAAAGCATTTACAGAAACAAGTGACTGGACTTTATCACAAAAGATATCTCCTCCTCCCATTAAATATGAAGGGCATTATCTTTGTACAGTTGCGGTAAATGGACACAAGAGTCTGGTAAAACCGACAAGGATGGGTATAAGGCATGGTGTGAAAATTGTGGTGAACAGGCAGCTTTGTATAGCAAATGCTTTTGAACAGCTTATACAGGAGAAAACTCCGGGAATTCATAAATTTATCCGGTATATATATGACAAATACGGATATCCTGTTTCAAAACACATAACAACCAGCTGGCGTGCAGATTTTGTGTATGTTTTAATGAAGCCTCTGGAATGGTTTTTCCTATTTATACTTTACTTTGTGGATGTTAATCCGGAAAACAGAATAGCTATGCAGTATACAGGTAAAAAGGTACTTCCATAGGCAATACTAATTTTATTGAGCGCACTTTGTCATGAAAATGGCAGAGATTGATATAGATGAAAGCACCTTGAGTGAAAACAATTGTTTTGCAGTAGGTTGTAGGTTTTACAGGAAAATAGATTGAGCTGAGTATAAAAATAGCTATGGCTTAGTGGTCATAGCTATTTTAGTGAGCCTATTATAATATACAATCTGTAGAAATTAGTTTCAAAGAGTGTCAATAATCCCCAAGAGATATTGTCGTAATATAGCAAAATCAATTGAATTAATTGAACCGTCTTGATTTATATCTGCGGCATCCTGTCCTAATGGGGATGGGAATGTATTAATCATTCCAAGCAGGAACATTCGCAAGTTTGCAAAGTCAATTGAGTTAATGCTATTGTCTCCATTCACATCTCCAATTTTTACTTCAGGCGTTGGTAATGGACCGTCAATAATAAATGAGTATTCGGTTTCATAATAAGGATAAATAAATATATAGTATGTTTTACCTTTTTCCAGTTCATAATTATATCTTGATGAATTGACTTGAGTTGAAAATATTGGATCTAGATATGAATATGAGTTGAAATCAAAAACTGAAAAATCTAAATGTAAGATATCTAAAAAGTTTATACTATAAGTGCCTGATAATTTAGGGATAAACCTAAAAACATCTTTGTGGTAAGAATTGATGTTGCCGGTTACAGGAGTAGCTACATCTATAGTCTTTGCAAAAATATAGGAATTATCATTGTAACCATCTAATGATGATTTTATTGTAAAGGTATAAGGTGTAGGATCAGTATCTCCTCCAATTTTCAAAAAATATGTGCTACCCACTTGTAAGTTGTCATAACATACTATTGATTTATGTTGTATTGCTACTTCATCAATTGCTAAATTCTTAGTTGCAGATATGTATTCTATGCCATCATAACAAATAACGAGATTATTTGAACTATCATAAAGCTCTATATTTTTGTACGGAACTCCTTTAACCTCTAGTATACAATATATCGAAGTGGCATTAAAACTGAAAATATCATAGTCTCCAGAATGGTATATTGAACCTTGAATATTTTGATTTGTGTAAACAGATTGAGAAGTACTTATGGTATCACCATAATCTTCTTCCAAAGGACCGGTTATTGAAAAGTCATAATAGGATAGCACTTTACTGCTGTCTTCATTCCATACTTTTATGTAGTATTTTTGGTCTCTTGTAAGATTGAAATAACAGGCCAAATTGTGAATTTGTTCACCATTGCTATCTGTGATAATAAGATTGTAACAATGAGGTGATACTAAGTTGAGTTTGTATGCACCAGTCTTTTCGGGAACAAAACTAAAATAATCGATATCATCAGTTGAAATAAGATTTCCTGTAACTATACTACCTATCTGAATTTCGGATGAACTTTCTGTATCATTGCCATAATCATCAGTAACAGGTAAAAGATAAAATTGATATTCAGCGTAATTTGAATATCCTATAACCTTAATAGTATAAAAGTAATCAAACGGTAAGTTGATAATGAATTCACTTTCCAACACATCTTCAGCACAAAATTCGTATAAAATATTATCTTCAATATCAGTTATTTCGATTGTTACGGAATTACTAGCATTGATTGAAAAAACAAATTCTTCACTTGTAGTTGGGTAAAAACTATATGCATCCATATCCGGATAACAATCAGTATTATTTATTATTACAGTAGATTCTTTTATAGGATGCGGGTCATTAATACCAGTATAAGAATCACTACAATCATCATAAGGTAATGGTATTGAATTGGCATATGTAGATTGATCTCCTGCATTATTAAATGAGTTGACAAAGGTTTCTTGTGAAGCTGTTAAGCCAAAGGCGTTAAGATGAAAAATCATAGCAAAGACAAAGAACGTTAAAACAAATTGGATCTTTTTGTACATTAATATTTCCCCCTGATAAAAATAATAGCACTATATCTATTTGTATAAAAGCACTAGCTTGTGTAAACGCCAGTGCTTTATGCTTATACATTAAAACAAATAATATATATACTATCACAAAATTTGTACAAAATTCTACTTTAGAAAATACATATTTTGCAGTTCATTAATACTTCTCTTTTTATATGACACTTTTTTGTAATTCGGCAACAGTTTCAGGGCATCCATCCCTTTACTTAGTTATTGACAATTGGACAATAGATTGTTGAAATTATAACTATGGTTGATTTGATAAATTGATGATAATTATGCTTTACAGAAGGGAATAATTTTTAATAAGCAAAAGAAGGTATTACACAGAAAAATAATATATAAATAAAAAGATTTGGTTCTAAGCGAATTGAACCAAATCTTTTTATTTGAGGAATTTGCGAAGCAAATGTCCTAAACTACAATATAATTTTCTTCTTCCACCTTAACTTGGAAAATCAGCTATCATACCCAATACATATTGCCTCATCAATGCAAAGTCGATAGAGTTTACCTGACCGTCAGAATTAACATCGGCATTGGAAAGATTCGTTCCTGTAAGCAGAGTTATGCCAAGTAAATGCAGTCGTAATAATCCTAAGTCTATCGAATTGGCATTTCCGTCCTGATTCACATCTCCTTTTTTACCAAGGGTTGGGGTTGGAGTCGCAGTATCAGTTCCAAACTTAAACCAGTTCAGGTTAAACAAATAACTGCTACTACCTGTATATTTTAAATAAAGATCATGAGTTCCACTCACTCCGCTTACACTGCACGATTTGGTAGTATAGTTCTGCCAACCGCCAGTTACTGGAACCGGACAAGTCCCTATCAAAGTGCCGCTAATACTATCAAGCCTGATCTCAATATTACCTCCATTGCCATTGCTGGAAACTCTTGCCTCAAAACTTGTGGCACCGCTACCAAAATTCATATTTTTGTAAACAGTATAATCCCCATTCTCAATATAACCGACACACTCTCCACCTTCATCAACAGATCCGTTTTGGATTCCTGACTGTTCGTTATAACTTTCTGCTTCCAATTTATCAAATGCACTTCTTTGAGCTACAGGTGTTGGGGTTTGGCTTGATGTTGGGGTTTGAGTAACAATTGGTCCTTCTAAACTACCTACAAAGGTTGTAACACTTTCTGCAGGCAGCTGAGCTGTAAAGGAACTTGCTGATACATTAACGGATCCGGCCGCTAAATTTTGGCTGCCAGTAGTTGTGTATGCACTTATAGTTGACGGTGAGCCGCCCTGTATATTAAATTTCTGACTTACCGCAGAAGTACCTTTATTGATTGCAACTATAACAACTTTGTTATCACCTGTATAGGCAGATACATACACGTTTGTATTTGGATTCTTTGTAGCATCAACTCTATAATATCCAGGACGGACATATTTGGAGTATTGAGCCATCATATAGCCACGCTTACTTACATTACCGTCCTCTTTCATCGGACCATATTGCCTGCGTATGTACCACCACACATATGCCTGAAAATTCCCCTCTACCAAAGCATTATGCATATTATATGCAACCTCTATAGCCTCAGGCCAACGGTCTGCAGAGTTACTGTCACTGTTTGGTACATATACCTCCGTCATCCAGAGTTCTTTTCCAGCTCCTTTTTGTTGGAAAAGGGGATAGCTCATATTACTTATGCTTGTACCATAAAAGTGAGCACCAAGAATATCCATATTGTCAAGAGCCGTAGCATCGTTCAAAATAGGATCCGACATATTTTTTAAATATTGAAACGACTCAGGTGCTATTACTTTACAGCCTGTAATTGAGCCGGCATTATTTTTCATAAAGTTAAGCATTTCTTGTGGAGTCCACCATGTCCAATCGCTTGCGTAATCAGGTTCATTTTGTACAGAAATAGCATAAAGATCCACGCCATTGTCCTTCATGTATTTAACGAAGTCGTTAAGATGCTGTGCATAAGCAGCATACTTATCGTATCTAAGCCGTTTTTGATTTGCTACACCATTACGAGTGAAGGTCTCAACCATATCACTTGGAGGGTTCCATGGCGAAGCAAAAACTATTGCTCCTTTTTCAACCGCTTTTTTTGCAGTTGCTAATTCTTTTGACCAATTATTTTTGTTTTCATCTACATGAATTCTTAAAACTGAAAAACCTAACTGCCCTGGTTCATTGCCAAAAGCTGTTTCTCTTTGGGCTTCTGTCAAATCTCCAGCCCAAACCGGATGATTTATCCCACCAAAACCTCTAATCGATTGTTTTTGTGCTGATAAATTTACTGTTACATCACTTGCCGCCTCTGATATCATTGTACTGCAAAGAGGCTGTACAACAGCAAGTGTCAAAATAGTAACAAACAGTATCAATTTTTTTAACTTATTCATTTTCTTCCCCCTCATATTCTATTATTTTTTAGTTTTTAACTTTTTATAAATATTTATGTTTTCAATAATTCAATAGCCTCATTAAATGCCATTAACCCGACGCTTTTATATTGTTAGATAGTTTATCAATTAATATATGCGATAACAATTCTCTTTTTGCGTCCGGAATTATAAAAAATAATTCCGACATTTTTATCAATCCTATAAATCCAGATCTTACATTAAATGTATTAACGATTAAAAACTACGATATTGTTTTTATGGGTTGTCAAATGCCGATAATGAATGGCTATGAAGCTACTAATAAAATTCGGAAACTATATAAGCAAACCCTTTGACTCAAAAAAGCTGTTTGAAATAATTGGAGAGAGAGTTGGGATGTACAATGCTATTGTGCCAGGTCATTCTCCATAGTTATGTCTTTCTCATAAACAATCTCCTTATTTTCAATCCAATTCAAAAGTGCATCTATACATGCTGATACTTCTTTTCCATTTACGTTACAATGTCCATCTCTTGAGACTTTCCATACTGCAGGTTTTACATAATTCCCTTGCACATTTCCGCAATACTCCAACGGAAACCCTACCTCATCCTGATTTGACAAGAAAAGTATCGGCTTTTGGGGAGTATATTTTACCGAAATATCATATACAGCTCCAATTGCCAAAAATCCGCTGTAATCATAACCACATTCTGCCATCCTTGTTGCTATTAACCCCCCCATTGAATAGCCCTGTACAATTGCAATATTCGATTTTCCATATTTTCTTTCAATAAATTCCCTTAGATTATCAATATCTTCAAAAGCATCTCCTAATATAAAACCATTTCTTCTAAAACTAGTTGCAGCAACTATCCAGCCATCTTTAATCATCTTGATATGATCGGATGAATCGGTTTCAAGTGTTACTTCTAAAGGTTCATAAGCTTGTCTTAGTCCATGGGCATATATCAACAATTTTCCATTCCATTTTTCAGGTACATGAACTTTATATTTAGCGCCACCGATTTCTCCTTCCAAAATTGTTCCTAAATCAATCTTGTATTCTTTTTCACTTATATTCTCCTGGGATTCTGCTGTATTATCTGCAACTAAAGTATCTGATGCAATAGGTGTGACAGATGCTTCTTTATTATATTCACTTGAACAAGCACATAAAATTAAAAATGTTAACCCTAAACAAAAAGTAATTATTTTTTTCACTTATATCCCCCTTGTAAAAATACTTTCTTAGTTATTTGCGAAATGCTATAACGCTTGAATTTACTGCATTTCAAATTGATATTTTTATTGTTTTCCCCCTCTGCTTCTAGTAAAATATAGGTATCTAATCCAATTTTAAACAAGAGAAGGGGAAAACAAATGGTAAAACTTTATAAACAAATTTCTTTTGCTGACACATTCGAAGAATGTAAAGATGTTTTTCAAAATAATAAGCCAAAATTTCTTAAGCTACTCTCACAACATCTTGATTTATCTTCGCTTATACCACAGGATTTTTATTGGTCTTACCACAAAACTCTAGGGAGAGACCGTAAATATTCACTCTCTTCAATGCTTTCAGCATTAGTTCTGCAGAAAATTCTTGGCATTCCTACAGTTTCGCTACTCATTATTTTTCTTAATTTATGCCATGAAGCCCGTGAATTCTGTGGCCTTCCAGACGTCCCTCATAACTCTCAGTTTACACGGTTCAAACAAGATTTCGTTATTTACCTGGAAAACTTCTTTAACCACCTTGTAGATATTACAGAACCTATTTGCCAGGAAATTAACACTACTCTTGCATCCACTATCGCTTATGATACTTCAGGTATTGAAACCTTTGTAACTGAGAATAACCCAAAGTTCATAAATTCTATCATAAAAAAACTCAAGGCTTTCTACAAGGACAAGCCTGATGTCGATGTATATAAAATGGCTTATAGCCTTATGCCTTCTTCAGCCTCTGCAAACAAAGAAATCAAGCAACTCTACATAAACGGCTACTTCTGCTATGTCTACAAGTTTGGCATTATCACCAACGGCCTCGGCATTCCAAGACATATTGCCTTTTTGGATAGTGACTTCAAAAAGAAACATCCTGAAATGCACATTGAGAAAAAATCGGATTCTCCAGACGAAGATAAATCTATTAGTGATTCCAAATCCCTTAAACCAGTATTTGCAGACTTCTTTACTCTTCACCCGGATTTTAAACCAAGCACTTTCCTTGGTGATTCTATTTTTGATACGTGCGATACCTACACATTGCTCTTAGATGAACTCAAGTTTCAAAGGGCTCTAATACCTTTGAATTCCAGAAATTCAAACCCTAATCTTCCGCCTATTAAATACAATGATGATGGTTGGCCACTTTGCTCTAAAGATTCTTCTGTACCAATGAAACCAAATGGCTGGAGCCGAGAAGAAGGAAGAATCGAAAGATTCAAATGGCGGTGCCCACAGGCAAAACTAATTAAAGGTAAATGGGTTACTTCTTGTGATAACCCCTGTAATGGCAAGCCTTGCGGTCGTGTAACCTTCACATCTCCTGCCATGGATAAACGCATGTATCCAGGTGTGATTAGAGGCTCTGACGAATGGATTTCTGACTACAAAATTAGGACTGTAGTAGAAAAAAACATTCAATACCTTAAGGAGCCTATGGCCTGTGGTAATCTTAAAACAAGAGACAACCTAACTATTAAAGCAGATTTATATCTCGCAGGTATCACACAACTAATTACTGTAATACTTGCAGATAAAATTCATGAGCACAAGTATATACGTAGTTTAAAACCTTTAATCGCTTGATTTACTAACTTACTCTTGAAACTTATGTCTTATACATAAGCTTATTTGTGCTGTAATTTCATCAACAAGGTTCTGGTTTTTCAGTCAAATCACTAACATATATCCCTCTTAAGTTATCAA
This sequence comes from Acetivibrio cellulolyticus CD2, assembly GCF_000179595.2. Lineage (NCBI taxonomy): Bacteria > Bacillati > Bacillota > Clostridia > Acetivibrionales > Acetivibrionaceae > Acetivibrio > Acetivibrio cellulolyticus. The sequence continues at coordinate 708,318 of NZ_JH556657.1, forward strand.
AGTCCATTTTACATCTCTTCTAACTTTTTACATCTGATTTTTTAAGTCATTTTGCAAATGCCTAAAAATACTTTCAAATACTTTCAAGCTTATTACTATTATTTGTAGTAGAACTCTTTAATAAACTCCTCAACTACAATTTTACTATAATTTCCCTTCAAATAAAACAATAAAAGAATTAATAATAATTAGATTAATAAATTTAATTAAGTATATTTTATCAATTTGGAAAAGCCTAATTTTTTTAATGGTATGACTTGCAAAAAAGGTGGTATATTCTAAATGAAATGCCTTATATCAAAAAACTAAGAGGAGTGATCCCATGATCTATAATCAATGGTATGCAGTACTACCGTCACGTGAAGTAAAAAAGGGCAAAATTCTAGCCGTCAAAAGACTAGGGCTCAACCTTGCTTTTTTTAGGACGGAAGCTGGGCAGTTAGGTTGTGTTGTTGACCAGTGCACCCATAGAGGTGCCGCATTGAGTATAGGGAAGCTAAAATCTGACTGCATTTGCTGTCCTTTTCATGCACTTGAATTTGATAGCAGCGGAAAATGTAGATTTATACCTGCCAATGGAATATCGTCAACTGAAGACCTATCCAGATATAATGTTAAGTCTTACAAAGTAATGGAAGCAAATGATATTATATACGTTTGGTATGGAGACAATGAAAAATCAACTGATGAACTTCCTTTCTTTTATGATCAGATTGATCCCTCCTATTCCTATGGTGAAATTTCAGATTTGTGGAATTCCCATTATTCGCGCTGTATAGAAAATCAGCTTGATGTAGTTCATGTGCCAGTTGTACATTATAACACAATAGGCAGGGGAAATAAGAGCCTTATAAATGGTCCAAAAACATTGTTTGAAAATAACACACTGATAACAAGTGCCAATAACGAGAAGGATGTAGGCCAAAAACCCAAGCCTGCCTCTGAATGTGTAATTAAAAGTACTTACCTTTCATTTAAATACCCAAATGTATGGCTAAACCATATTACTGATAAAATCAAAGTATTAATATTTTTTGCTCCTGTAGATGACGAAAACACTGTACTATATATTAGATTTTACTGCAAATTATCGAAATTAAGACTTATTAATAATCTGATCTGCTTTTTTGGAAGATATGCTGACAAGATAGTAGAAAGACAGGACAAAAGAGTTGTAATTACCCAACAGCCAAAAGCTTCCGAATTCAAATCCATTGAAAAGCTTCTAAAAGGAGACGGTCCAATTATTATGTACAGGAAAATCAGGGATGAACTAAAAAATGGTAAGAACGTTTAAGAAATCATAATATAAGGTTAAATTTGAAAGACTCCATATAACTTAAAAAGTGTGGAGCCTTTTTTATATTCCCTTGATACATATTTCCAATTTTATCATTACAAAGTATCGCGCAACAATGTAATGATTGCTCAAAGTGCGTATTCTCTTAACTTTTATATTGTAATATTCATTGTCAATTAAGTTTAATGTGACTATTAATTATGCTTTAGTAACAAGTGAAATAAGACGATAAACTTATGTCAGTATAGTTTAAAAGTTAATAGTAAAACTTTGCCAGACGTCAGATAAAAATAGATTCGATGGGAGAGGTTTGGGTATGCTTAAAAAATTTGATATTTCTTTAAGATCAAAGCTTAGTGGTAGTTTTATTATACTTTTATTGATATCTTCACTTGTTATAGGTATGTATGCCGGTAAAAAAGCCAGATCAACTGTTGAAGATGCAGTTGGAAAATCAGCATTGAATATAGCTAATTCTATAGTAGGTTTAATTGATGTTGACAAGATGAATCAACTCAAGACTAAAGAGGATATGGATAGCGATTATTACAAGGAACTTCATGACAAATTGCTTGCTATGAAAGATTCTGTAGGACTCAAATATCTATATACAATGAGAAAGACCGATGATGGAAAGTATATTTACCTAGTTGATGGAACTCCTTATGATAGTGAAAACATGTCTATGCTTGGCGATGAGGAGGAGGAACTAGACAAAGCTTTGGAAGCTAGTTTTGAAGGAATTGGTGGTTATATAATAAATATTACTGAAGGGTGGGGAGATTTAATTTCTGCGTATGTTCCTATTAAAGATAAAACAGGTAAAATCGTTGGAATATTAGCTGCAGATTTTGAAGCGGGATATGCGCTTGAGGCTTTGGACAAGATGAAAAGCAGTATTATAATAGTAATTCTTGTGATAAATTTGATTGGAATAATCATAAGCAGAAAGGTATCGTATCTCCTGGTACGTTCACTAAAGGAGTTGGAGAATAAAGCAGAGATAGCAAAACAAGGTGATTTGACAGTAGATATTAACATAAACAGCCGTGATGAGATTGGACGGTTGACTCAAGCATTTAAGGATTTGATAGGAAGTATGGCTGATATTACAAAGAATATTAGATATAATACAAAAAATGTTTTAATTCATACTAATGAATTGAGTATTAGTGCAAATGAAACAAGCAAGGCCACGGAAGAAATAACAACAGCAATAAACTCTATTGCAGATGGTACTATAGAACAGGTTAAAAGTGTTGAAGAAGTTTCAAAGACAATGGACGAAGCCTTTAGTAATATAGAAAGAGTGATAAATCAAGCTGATTTGTTATCTGATTCGTCAAATCAAGCTATGGATGGTGTTCAAAAGGTATCAGATATATTCAAGGATACAATGGTAATGGTAAACCTTGTGAATAGCACTGTTGATAATACGGCTGAAATTATCCAAAAGTTGGGGGCCAGATCAAAAGAGATAGAGTCTTTTAGTGAAGCTATTTCGCAAATAGCTAAGCAAACCAATTTGCTTGCATTGAATGCGGCAATCGAAGCAGCAAGAGCTGGTGAAAACGGAAGAGGATTTGCCATTGTGTCTGATCAGGTTAAAGTATTGGCAGAACAATCAAATCATGCAAGCAAGCAAATAAACAATATCGTAAATATGATGCAGAAAGAAATTGAAGGTGCGGTCGCCTTCATACAAAAAGGTGTAATTCAGGCGAGCGAAGGGGTTGATTCTGTTAAACGTGTTGAATCAGTTCTGGAAAACATGTATGCCTCAACCAAGAATGCTTATTTGAGTGTTGAAGATGTTATAAGTGCTGTACATGTTATAAAGGATTCTGGTAGATTAGTACTAGACGGAACGAAAAAACTTGTGGATATTTCAAAGGGATTTAGTTTAAGCAGTCAGGGAGTAGCATCCTCTACACAGGAACAACTGGCTGTTATGCATGATATGGAAAACTGCATTGATAGATTAAATCACATGGCAATTGATCTAGAGAAGGAAGTTAATAAGTTTAAAGTAGAATAGAATTATACAAAAAAATTCCAATTAGATGTATAGATAGAACTATTATTTATCCAAGGATAAGTACTGTAGAAAAACTATTAGATAGACACTGAGAGAAAATTGTATTAAGGCATAAATAGAAAATAACTTGCGCTTTTTTGCGGGACACCCATGCCAAGCATGCGTGCCCCGCAAAATTATAGCGTAAGTTATTTTTTCATTCATCTCTAAAAATAAAGGGAATAAGCAAGCTGTAGTAATAATACTATATTATAGCCCATTTTTATCAGAAAACTATGTTGTCAAAACATACTTCATCTCCCGTTCCAGTTAATGAACTGGTAGAAATTACAAAACGATCCATCGTTGAATAACTTCCACAATTACTAAGGTTGCCTACACAAATATCATCTATAAAAAGACGAGCATTTGTAGTCCCTTCAGCCTTGAGTTCCATTCTACTCCACTGATCAAACTTTATTGTATTTTCCTTTGCTAGAGCATTCCATGTTGTTCCGTTATAATATTTAATACTGCCATCGGGTAGTATCTTTATATTAAATACTTTGTTAGCACTGCTACCACTGCAAATGGAAAGTTCAATACCATTGGTAATATTTTTTGCTCCGATAGAGCATTCTAAAGTTTTATTTGTGCCTGCTGTAGTGGTTTTAGAAGCTTGAACGGCTGTAGTGGTTGAAGAATCTAGTATTCTGAGGGTTTTGTTACTTACTTCAACAGTGCTTCCAGATACAGTATAACCCGTTGGAACTTGTCCTGTCAGTTGTGAATCAAAGTTATCGGTTATGCCTTTTATGTAAGTATAATAATTATAAAGGAATTCATCCCAATCAGTATCAGTTGTGAAAGAAAGTATACCTGTTATTGTGGGGTCATATAATACTCCATCTTTAAATTTGGAAACTACCCCCGATGCCAGACAAATTGAAAGCCCATTGGCATTTCCTAGATAAGGTACTGCGCCAATATATGCCTCACTTGCAGATCCTCTGCAAATATCAAACCACAAAAGACACTGCTGGTATGAAGATATAAGCTTATTTGCAGCCGCCTTAACAGTTGGATCGGTGGTGTTGGAAGACACTCTTTTTACAAAATCCATAAGATCGGCATATGAATTTACACTTAGTCGAAATACATTATCTACACTGCTTTTTATATCATCATATTTGCTTTTGTTTTTAAGAAGAGTTGCGAAATTTTTGAAATCCGAAATAAATGTTTCAAAGCTGCTCCCCATTCTAAAACATGAATCTGTTTTTGAATATTGCTGTTGATAGATAAAACCAGCAACTGTTTCGGGTGTAGAACTTGGATTACTCGCAATTTTACTTACAATTGTTTCAATAAAATAAGCCCCTGCTGTTTCTTCAGCGCCCTGAATAAAATCCGCTTCATTTCGTAATTGATAAAGAGTTTCCATCATCTGCATAAGACAGGCATTCATACTTATTATATCTATCTTCTGCCCAGTTTTCGTTCTAGTAGATGCAAGAGCACTTTGAAACTCAGATAGAGTTAAATAATCATAATTGTTTGTATCATCCAAACATAAACCATTTATACCAACACCGTGGTTTGAAGGGATTAATAATGTATGTTCAGCAGGATAATTGGTACTGCAATACACAATAAATTCCTCAAGGGTCTTTGGATCTCCCATATTTACTTCGCCATAATCTTTTAAACAAGGTGAAGACATAAGGTATGCGTTATTTGGATCATGTGGAGATTTACGAAGCTTAAACAGCTTTGCGCCTGTCCAATCGTTACTTGCATCAGGTTCTGAGCATCCTCCAGCTATTCTGTCCATTAAAACCATTACATTGAGATCATCATCTTTTAACCCCTTTTCTGTTCTTATGACATCCCTTACCATTGATCCTTCCAAATTGCAATCGCCATCCATATAAACAAGAACATTCCATTTCTTTTTATTGTAGATCTTACCTGCTTCTTCTGAGGATAAGCATTTTGGGTATAATGCCACCTCATCGAGGGAGCCAGTAAAGTAATATTGAGAAATAGATGAATGTCCCCCAATCATAAGATCTGACGAATTGTCAAGGTTGCCCATTCTTATAGTGGGATCATAGGTTCCTTTCAGTGAACCATCAACATAAAATTTAAGTCCTTGTTTATTATCTCTATCTACGGTAATTATAACTTGATGCCATTGCCCGTCGTTGCATGTTATCCCAGAAGGAATGCATCGGAAGTTGTACCAGCCATTCGCAGGATCTGCCAATTGGAGAACTATTTCATTCCCATTATATATACATACATGATAGCCAATAGGAGATGTATCAGCATTAGAACGCTTGTCCAATATAGTGTTGTTAATAAAAGTGCTATTTGTTTTAAACCAGCAGGAAATGGAAAAGTCACTTGTACCAAAGTTAAGATGAGAAGCATTCTTCACTTTAGTGTAGCTCTTACCATTAAAATCTATGCCTGACTTATAAAGATCGTTATGAGGAGAATAAACAGGTACTGTTCCATCTGATGTAGTGACAATATTCTTCTTTCCGCTTGTATCTATAGTATTCTTATTATAAGACAGTTTTAAAACAGTATTATCATCATAGGTTGTTTTATTTTGACCTAAAGCGTTAATATACATGGTGTTAATTTGACTTAGACTAAGACTATGGCTATAAATACTTAATTCGTCTATTACGCCATTAATACCAGGTAAAATTCCGCTTTGAATGTTCCCAACCTTTAAAGGCGCAGTATTATTAAAAACACTATTTAAAAAATTATCGGAATTTACGGAGTCAATTACCAGCTTGGCATCGCAGAAGCAATTAAAATGATAAAAGTTATCAGAACCTTTATAAAAAGTGAAGGTATACATATGCCAGCTGCCATCCGCAGGAATGCCATTCACTGCAAATTGGCCGAATTTAGTGTCATTATAACCATAATCCACTCGAAAACCGTTGTTTGATCGAGTCATTCTAAAACCATTGGTCTTTCCCGAATCTCTTATAAATTTACTCATTACTATCTCATCATAATCGTTTTCAGTTAATTTAGGTGCTTTCATCCAGAAATTAATTGTTGATCCTACCTCGCCAAAATGCAAATTGTTACTATCGGGTACAATCATTGTATTGTTACCATCTAAAAGCAGACCTTGTCCTACTACGCCAGGCTCAGTGGAACTAACAGTATTTGTAAAAGTGCCGTTATTAGCATTTCCAGAACAATCAACGCCACTTCCGTTATTGAATTCCCAATAACCATTTGCATCAGTATGGGGATTTATCTTGCGTACATAAAGCTTCACATAGTCAATATTTACAGGTACATGCCAGATACCTGACCATGGAATTACCAAACCTCGTGTCTCATACTCAGGGCTCCAGTTTGAGCTTCCTAAGGGCAGATTGCGGTTATCAAGGAGTGTATTCCCAGAGGCAGTCTTCTGTGCTCTCCACACCAGCTTATACTCGTAGCCCTCCTCCTTAAACCCTTCAAATGAAAGCTGTCTGCCGAAGCTATAGCTGCCCGAAGCAGGAGGGTCGTATGACAGTATAAAATTCTGACTTACATCATCCCACTTCGTTTTTTCATAGCCAGTATCCACAGGATTGGTGTTGTACTTAATTTCACCTTGGTATTCCCAATCACCATGAACCTTTTTGCGCATAAGCTTCACATTTTTTAACTCCACGCTGGTACCTGACATACCGTTCCATGAAAGAGTTGTACCATAAGTCTCATATGACTGGCTGTAGCTGCCATCAGCAGGCAGGCTTCTACCGTCTATGTAAGAAGTTCCATTAACACATTTGGCTGACCATACCAGTTTGTAGTCATATCCCGTCTGAGTTATCACACCAAATGAAAGGTACTTAAGAAAACAATACGAAGATGTAGGTGGAGAAAAGTAGAGATCGAAAGCTTCTTTGGTAGAATCCCAAACTACCCTTTCATACTGAGCGTTTAATGGGCTATCTACCTGTTTAAGCACACCCATGTCCTCCCATGTGTCTGCTGCATAGCTACTCGTTCCTGTTATTCCGATTGCCGCAAGAGTGGCTAGAATAATCCATAAAAGTTTAAAAGATCTTAAATACTTCAATATAAAAACCTCCCATAAAAATCAGTTTAATTTAGTTTTAAAAATTGGTTTTCCTTTATTATTAAAACTTAAGGATAATAAACATGCAAAAACTCATTCCATTTTGTACTTGCAAGGAAATCATATCCTGAATCGGTATAACCGTATTCATTTTCATAGAAAGCAAGTGCATATATATTTGTAGGGAAGAATATAGTAAGTCCATTTACTTTACCACTGTAGTCGTAAAAAGGTTTGTTAAAAACGATACAATTATTATAAGCTGTTTTTAGTGCAGTAATAGAGTTCTTGAGGTTGGTATCGGTTGTTTTGGCATATACATTGTCTGCAAAATTGATTAAATCAATGTAATTCCTGTTGGCATACATTTTGAAGGAATCTGCATATGCTGCTTTTATGTCTGTTAAATCAGTCTTTGCTGCCAAAAGTGTTGAGAAATTATTAAAGGCGGTAACAAAGCTTGACATAGCATTATCTTTTGTCTTGATCCCTGAAAAAGTCCATTGTGTGCAGAATTGTGAAAACAGTCCCATAACTTCTTCTGGGCTTCTTGATCCGTTTTTTGCAAACTCAGAATAAAATTTCATATCATTTAATGTTGCGCCATTAGATTCTTCTTCACTACCAACAATGTAATCGGTTTCATTTCTGAACTGATATGCAATTTCAGACATCTGCATAAGGCATGCATCAAAAAGCAGAATATCTATCTTCTGGTTTGTCTTTGTACGTGCATTTGTAAGAGCCTGCTTTACCTTTGCAATACTCATAACACTATTGCCTGAAGTCTCATCCTGACTTATTCCAGTTAGTCCATTCCCATGATCAGATATTGAGACTAAAGTTTTTTCAGCTGGGTAGTTTGTCTGGCAGTATGAAATGAAATCTTGAAGATTTTTCGGATCCGACATATCCAATTCACCGTAGTCTTTCAATAGTTGAGAACAATGGCGGTAATCTGAATACTGGTCTTTTGTAACATAATAAAGTCTTGTACCTGTCCAATCTGCTTGGTTTAAATCTAACTCCTCATTTTCAAGTCTATCAAGGAGGACAAGAACATTTATATCATCAGTAGATCCTGTCAATTCAAAATCATTAAGTTTGGGAACCTGCTGGCCCTCAAGACTATTATCTCCATTTAAGAAAAGAAGTACATTCCATTTCTTTTTGCCATAAACTTTCTTTACTTCAGCCTCAGTTATAACCCTTTTAAAGAGCTTAACTTCGTCAATTGCACCAATAAAATTATTGGATGCAAAATCACTGTGTTTTCCTATCAAAAGATTTGCGGTAGAGTCAATACTTCCCCATCTTTCGGTAGCATTGCCGCTGGAACGGAGCTGCCCGTCAATGTAGATTTTCACACCCTGGGTGCTGTCGCGGTCAATCGTAACTGCTATAAAATGCCAGTTTCCGTCATTGAGTTTTACTGGTGAAGATCCACGGAAGTTGTACCAGCCTTTTAGATCGTCCGCCATTTGCAATAGAATGTCTTTTCCGTTATAAACACTTAAATGATAACCATGCCAGTTAGTCCCCACAGCATCACGTTTGTCAAGAATTGTATTGTTGATGTTAGTATTTGTGGTTTTAAACCAGCACGAAATTGAAAAATCTTCTGTACCGAAATTTATTGATGGTGAATTTGGGACAACTAAACCATTCTTTCCGTTAAACTGTAATGCCTTACCCATAGGCTCGGTTTTTGACTTTTCAAAAGTCGGTACATTACCGTCTGCTTGAATAGCATGATTTGAATTTTGGCTATAATCAAGAACATTTCCATTTGCGTTAATATCAAGCACAGTGTCTTTTTTTATTGCATTTGCAGTCACATCAGGACTTGCATCTGAAATAACTGACATTTCACTATAATCTAATGCTTTTTTATAGATTGTCACATCATCGATTACACCTTTAAAACCTGAATAACCACCATCACTCATACCTACAAATAATGGAACTGAGTTGGATGAACCTGCAACTGTGCTGGTTTTCGGTGCTGAAAAACCAAGGATTTCCCCATCAGAGTATATAAAAAGGCTGTAAGTCAGAGTTTTGTCATAGACAATAGAAATATGATGCCAATTACCATCATATTTAATGGCATTTGAAACGGATGCGATTCCATACCTGCCATCTAAAAATACCTGTGCATAGAACTCAGTTCCAAACGTACCAAGATAGTAACCTGATTTTTTTCCATCTACTCTCTTTGTGGCATCAACAAGGGTATAATTTCCTGGTTCAGTTGACTTGTACCATAAGCTTACAGAAAAATTCTGATCTCCAAAACAGAAGCTGTTGCTGGCTGGAACACTCATACCACTACTACCGTTAAGGCTTAGTCCCTCATTTGTCTTCCCTTTAATGTTGGCTGGTATGGTTCCGATATAAGTTCCATTATTGCCATTACCAGAGGCATCATTGGCCGATCCGCCCTTAAAATCCCACTGGGCAGTTACTTCATATTGGCTGAAAAAACTATCTCTGGCATAAAGTTTTACATATTCAAACTCAATGTTATTATAGGTGGAGCCAGCCCATACAAGTGTTTTTCCCTTTGTCTCATACTCAGGGCTCCAGGTATCTGCAGGTAAAGTGTGTCCATCTACTGTAGCCGTACCGGATATGGATTTTGCTTTCCATACAAGCTTGTATTCAGCTCCCCCCTCAAATGCATTACCCCAGTTTATTTTCTCAACAAAAGATACAACATATGGATTGGCAATAGGTATGCATGCTGAGATTGCAAGATTGCCGCTTGTGTTAAATGAAGAATTTATCAACGGTGATGAAACGCTCACAGGATTCACTGTTGGGAGAGTTTTCATCTCTCCCTGCAAAATCCAGTTATCCTCTTTTGCATAGGCTGTGGAAGCCATAAATACTGACATTACAACAAGTATAAGCGTTACAAGCCCATACTTCCGTACAATTCCACCAAAATGTACATGTTGTCTTTCTCTTTTTTTAAACATTTTAAAAATCCCCCTTCTTTTGCCATATATAATGTCATAAATAGTTTCAAATACCTGATTATTATATTGAAAATCACTAATCATAAATAGATAACATGTATAATAATCTTTTAGCAAAATGTCATGACTTTAACCATGACATTTTGCTAAAAAGACATGACAATTGTAATGTTAGAGCCAACCAGCCGGGTTGTATGGTATTCCTTAACTCATCTCTTTATACAAGAAAAAGACTGCAAGACACCTTGAAATCTAACAAGGTGACTTACAGTCTCTACCAGCATTAACCAAAATACTAATCTATTGTCTGAGTTCTATTGATAAAATTCGTTTATAAGTTCATATGGGATTTTTTGAAATAATAATGTTGTTGTGGACTTTATAGTTATATTTTATAGACATTCTATTTCGCATTGTTGATATGAATAATCCAGCAATTTTAGGATCAAACTGGGCGCCGAAGCATTTTTCCAATTCTCTGAAAGCTTGTTCAATTGACATGCTTTTTCTGTATGGACGTTCAGAAACCATGGCATCGAAAGAGTCTGCTATACATAATATTCGTGCTCCAAGACTGATTTCTTCTCCCTTAAGACCATCCGGATAACCAGTACCATCATACCTTTCGTGATGGTGTTTAACATAATCGATAATATTATTATCAATACCTGCTAAAGGCTCTAGAATAATTGCACTATGAACAGGATGAAGGCGTACCATTTCAAATTCTTCATCGGATAATCTGCCGATTTTATTGAGAATAGACTTTGGCAATTCAATTTTACCAATATCATGTAATAACCCTGCATGTAAAAGGGTTTGTATTGTATTAATGTCTAGCCCCATGGCTTCACCTATCATAACAGCATATGAAGATACCCGTTCACAATGACCAAATGTATATTTATCTTTTGCAACTATGGTACTGAGCAGACCTTTAAATATTCCAACCAGTTGCTGTTGATCAGAGTTAATATTTTCACGTATTTGCATCATAATGTCCTGATAAAAGTTGACTTTATCTTCACCCATATTTTTTGCCTGATACAGAGCCATATTTGCGTGAGATACCAGCGTTTCTATACTGTCTGAAATGTTTGGATATTCTGATAATCCAATGGAAAATGTTATGTTATTTGAAATGCCATCATTAAAATACTCGGTTTTTAATTTTGAATAACTTGCATAAATGTCCTTGGCAATAGATTCTAAAGATTTTAAGTCTTTGTTTATTATCAACAATGCAAATTCATCGCCGCCAAATCTATATATTTTACTTTCATCACCAATAATTTTTGTTAATATTGATGCAGTATTTATTAATAGGTTATCTCCAAAATGGCGACCATATAAATCATTGTACATTCTGAAATTATCAATATCTACCAAAAGCAATCCGATTGAATTATTATTTTTGGTTGAATTTTTAATTTCAGTATCTAAAACATTATAAAAATGTCTCTGGTTAAATACGCCGGTAAGTTCATCAGTAATTGCAAGCCTTTTCAGTTCTCTCCTTTGTTTTTCCTGTTTTAGAGAGATTGATCCTATAATAATAATCATGAATATCTTAAAAAATATGAAACAAAAGGCTACAAAAATGGTATTCTGACGGCTTTCAAAGTAAATGAGAAATAGAGAAATAATATCTTTTATAGAGAATAGTAGAGAAATAGCAATACCTACAGAACCAAAACGAAAAGCAATATATACAGCAAGAAATGCCATAACTTGGCTTACATATGCTTGAAACTTCAGAGGAAAGATTCCTATCAAAATAGTTAAAATAAACATTAACATAATTCCAATAATAAATTCAAACGTTTTTGATTTAGAAGTAAGATAATCCTTTTTAAATTTTATGAAACACTTTAAAACGGGAAAAGAGTCCATCTACAACCATCCTTTCCATTGAAGGGATAGAATGCTTTACTGATAACTTAAATTAGAATAAGGAGTCATGACAAAATGTAAAAATTAGAATGTGTGTTAGAAAAATGTCATATAAATAAATTATAAACCTTTATTAGTGTAAAGTCAAATGAAGAAATTCTTGGAAACAACTGTGCTTTAAGGGCTCATATCTAAACAAATATTTATCTTTTAAAAGTTGACTTGTAACGTGATCAAATCTTTCATTATATAAGCAAAAGACCATAAGACACCTTGAAATCTAATAAGGTGTCTCACAGCCTCTATCAGGATTAACCCAAATATTAATCTATTCTCCGATTACACAAAGAATTTTACTCGTAAGTACTAAACATTGAAATTGCCCAGAAAGTTTTTCATACCATTGCATGCATTATTTAAAAAGATCTGTGAGTCTTTCTTTATTGCTTCTTCATTGAAATTATTTACAAATATGCTGAGATATCGAACTGTACCAAGTTGTATAGCAAAAGATAAACAGTTGTGTTCCCACGATGTCGGAATACAGATATACGGTTATTTTCATCCAGCCAGAAGTATTTTTATCAATAGCAGATACCCCTCCATATCCAATCTTTTACATTTTAGTAGCCCTTTCTAATATATTTTCAATTCAAATAATCATGTTAGAAATTAATAAATTGTTTTTGTGTTTATTTTTTTTAAAAAAACAAATAACTAATATAGGTGATAATATATGCTAAAAAAGTTTTTAAGAAAACGCAGAGCGAATAGTAGTAACAGCAATAAAGAAAACAGTGCGACTTTACAAGTAAAAAAAATGGTAGCATCCTTGGAGGATAATATTATTTTTTTTAAGAACATTTTCAAAAACGATGAAACCTTGATTATAAGAGAATTTCAAAATAAGTGGTTAAAATCCGCTAAATGCTGCATTATATATATTGACGGGATGGTAAAATCAGAAACCATTAATGAGAATATTATTCAGCCCGTTCTTCGCAGCAATTTGTCAGAAGATATTGAGAGAAACAATTTATTAGATGAATTAAAGAAAAAGGTAATTGTTTCAAACAATGTGTCAACACAAACAGACATAAATAAAATTGTTAGTTCGATTATTAATGGAGATACTCTTTTTTTATTGGAAGGATACGATAAAGCATTAGTAATAGATTCAAAAGGCTGGCAAACGAGGTCAATCAGTGAACCTGAGTCCGCTAAGGTTATACGTGGCCCAAGGGAAGGTTTTACTGAATCCATAATTGTAAACTTGTCTATGGTTCGGCGTAAAATAAAAAATCCCGACTTAAAATTCAAGTTTAAAGAAATTGGAGAGAGAACAAACACAAAGACTTGTATCAGTTATATCGAAGGTTTGGCTTTAGATGGTGTTTTGGAAGAATTGGAACAGCGGCTGGAAAAAATAGAAATCGACGGTATTATTGATTCGGGTTACATACAGGAACTGATCAAAGACTCACCCTATTCCCCGTTTGAAACGGTAGGCTCAAGTGAAAGACCGGACGTAATCGCATCAAAGCTCCTAGAAGGAAGAATTGCACTATTTGTTGATGGAAGTCCCTTTGTATTGACAGTCCCATATTTGGTTGTTGAGAATTTTCAAGCAAATGAGGACTACTACAATAATTTCATTTTTGCCAGTATAAATCGGCTTATGAGGGGTCTCACTGCAGTAACTTCCGTTGCTATTCCAGCAGTATTTCTATCGATTGTCACCTTCCATCATGAAATGTTACCCACACCTTTGTTGTTAAGTATTGCTGGTTCAAGGCAAGGGGTTCCATTCCCAACAGTAATATCATTATTTTTGATGCTTTTTATGTTTGACATTTTAAGGGAAGTTGGTACTAGAATGCCTGCTCCAATAGGACAGGCTGTAAATATTGTCGGTACACTTGTGTTGGGGCAGGCTGCTGTGGAAGCAAGGCTGGTAAGTGCTCCCGTAGTAATAATAACTGCATTAACAGGAATTACTACGCTAATCAATATGAACTTTTTAACAGCAACAATTGTTTTTCGTACATTTTTTTTATTAGGAGCATCATTTTTGGGAATATACGGGTTTTTGCTAACTTTTATTGTTATGTACTTACATTTAATGAGTATTCGCTCATTTGGTGTACCTTACATGATGAACGTTACCAGAGCTAAAAACCATGATGGACAGGATGCGTGGATTCGTGCTCCATGGTGGATTATGGCCTTAAGACCTAAAATTGTCGCAGCAAAAAACATAGTAAGACAGTCACCAAGAAAAAGCAAGGAGAAATAGCTTGTATGAGAAAAATTAAAATTTTCATGATGGCAATGATGGTTTTAGTATACTTAATATGTTTTACAGGATGTTGGAATTATAGGGAAATAGATAAATTTGCAATTGTTGCCGGTGTTGCTGTTGATAAAAGTAAAGATGGTCAATACTTGATAACTCCTGAAATTGTTGATATATCAGGAGGTAGAGAAACGAAAATAACATCAAAAATTATAAGTATAGAAGGTAAAACCATATTTGATGCAGTAAGAAATTTGATATCAGTATTGGGAAAAAAACCTTTTTGGAGTCATACGAAAGTATTAGTCTTAAGTAAGGAAGTTGCAAGTGAAAATGTGAATAATATTATTGATTGGTATATGCGTGATGCTGAAACAAGGGAAGATGTGAATATTTTGATTTCTGAAACTGAATCTGCCAGAAAAATATTTGAAGGGCAAAGTATTTCAGAAGAAATTAAATCTTATAATATGGATGCCATACTTAAAAACCAGGTAAGCTTAAGCAAAGCCCCCGTAAAAGATGTCCTACATTTTAATATTGAGTCGAAAGCTGAAGGTGTGTCAGCAATTCTTCCTGCCATAAATATTAAACAAATAGATGGCAAAATGGCACCTCAGATTTTTGGGACTGCAATCATTAAAAATGGAAAGCTGGTGGGCTTTCTTAGTGGAGAAGAAACACAAGTTTTGCTTTTCATCAGAAATGAGATTAAAGGTGGAGTGTTAGTTGAAGGAGCACAAAAAGAATCAGTTAATTCACCTGCTTCTCTTGAAATATTTAAAAGTAAAACAAAAGTTACCCCTATTGTGGATGGAAAACAGATTGAAATAAATTTGAATGTTGATACCACTGTTGCTATTGATGAAATAGATGGCACAGAAAACTACATTGCTGAGGAGGGGCGAACAAAACTTGAACAAACTGCTGCTAATACATTAAAAGAGCAAATAGAATCTTTAATAAAGAAAATTCAACAAGAATATGCTGCGGATATTTTCAGATTTGAAACAAAATTACATCAAGATAATCCAAAAACGTGGAAGCTTGTAAGCAGCAATTGGGAGGAAATCTTTAAAGATTTGAAAGTGAATGTGCAAACGAAGGTTCATATAAAAAATAGTGCCGTTATTTCAAAATCAGTTCAAGAAGGTGATTAACAATTATGCTTATACTTGTAATTATGATGTATTCATTATTAGCAATTTTTGAATTTAGGCTTTTATACAAACAAAAACGTTGGAATGACTTTTGGACAAATACAGTATTAGGTATTTTTTCACTTACAGCTGCTATATTATTGTGTCTAAATGTAAAGATTCCAAGTCCTGCAAAGCCAATTCAAAATATAATTACTTCAATATTTGGAAAGTAGGTTTAAAATGGTTAAAGAGCAAATAACAGATAAAGAGGCTATATGTTTATTAATCGCATTTGTGTTTGGAACCACGCTTATAGTAGGCGGCGGGGGAGAAGCCAAAAATGATGCATGGATTTCATTGATAGTAAGTCTTTTTATGTTTATCCCTATGCTATTGATATTTTCTAGAATACTATCGCTATATCAAGGAAAAGATTTGTTTGATATTCTTATTATAATTTTTGGTAAAGTAGTAGGGAGAATTATTTCTATAATATATATATGGTATGCTTTTCATCTCGGGGCATTAGTGCTTCGTAATTTTGGAGAGTTTGTCAATACAATAGCCCTGCCTGAAACTCCAATGTTTGTACCTTTACTTTCTATTGGTTTGGTGTCCATTATTGCTGTGAGGCTTGGAATAGAAGTATTAGGAAGAACTACTACATATTTTCTCCCTATCATTTTTTTCATTTTAGTTGCAGTGCTAATACTGGGTTTGCCAATGCTTCATATAGAATATTTAAAACCGATTTTAGGTAAAGGCTTAGCCCCAGTTTTAAAAGGTGGGTTTTCAACTTTTTCATTTCCTTTTGCTGAAACAGTTCTATTTATTGGGGTTTTCTCTGCGTTAAAAACTAAGAAGTCGCCCATAAAAGTTTACTTATGGGGAGTTTTTATTTCGGCAATTGCTATTATTTTAGTCACAATTAGAAATATTTCTGTGTTAGGCAATATGCTTGGCAGCTTCTATTTTCCAGCTTATCAAGCTGTTAGCCAGACAAGTATTGGTGACTTTATACAAAGAATAGAAGTAACCGTTTCCATCGCTTTTGTTTTTGATGTCGTAATAAAAAGCTCAATTTGTTTATTGGTTGCCTGCAAAGGCATAGGAAAAATATTTAATTTGCATGATTACAGGTCTATTGTGATACAGACAGGATTATTAATGGTCTATTTTTCTTATTTTGTTTATGATAACTTCATGGAAATGAATTTATGGGCTTTTAAAGTTTATCCGTATTACGCTTTCCCTATGCAAGTTGTACTACCTGTTATCATTTGGGTTTTGGCAGAAATAAAAGTAAGAATTGCTGCAAAGACTTCCTGCACATGAGACTTTCAATAAACAGAGTTCAGAACCGTTAATATCAAATTATAGTAACACAGCAAAAACTTATTATGGGAGTTGTCCTGCAATCTTTTTATATAATCGGGATAGCTATAAGCACAGAAGATAGCTCTACTATGATGAATACAGCATATGCACCGCCAGTCTTTTTTAGTTGGCTGTTTATGATTATAGGTCTACTCGGCATATTTGGAATAATAGATAAAATTTTCAAAAAGAAGTAAGGCGAGTTTTACCCCGCCTTTAGTACGATATATTAACTTTTTACATGCCTAATTTCCAATAGTTGCATTCTGATCGTCATACATGGAACCATTTACAGTAACAGAAATATTATCTATTGATGACAATCCGCTTACTCTAAGCCCATTGTACATGTATTTATCAAGCATTATGCTGTCTACTCCGGCATTTATCGAATACTGTCCATCCTTCATTTTTATGTAGGTGTATAGTTTTTGCATATCTGATGGAGATGCTACTCTAAAGTTTATTACTGTTGTCTCCTCGACTTTGTATATATCCCCCTGCTTTATATACTCACGGTATTTAAAATTCTCCCTGCTGTCATCAGTATTCGATTCCATATAACCTTCCAGAATCTCTTTGAAAAACTTATGCGTTTTATCGGCATATGCACTGTTATCATAATGCTCCAGCTTTGTTTGATTCTTGCTATAGCTGGTTGTAATATCAAGCATGTCCATACCAAATATTTTATCCTTTCCATTTTGAAGGTTGAGACTCTGGTATGTTACTCCATCACTTATATATAACATATTTGAGGTGTAGTGAAATGAATTTTTTATTTTATTTACTAATTCATTGTGTTCGCTTGTTGTATCCGGAGTGTTCTTGTACTGCACGGTTTTGACAGTACAGGTATACTCTCCAAGAGGATTAAAATAATATCTATTAGAGCATGGATATATTACTAGGACTCGAAGATATAATCAATCAAGTATTATATCTGTAGTACCCCCACAAAAGGATTATACAGAGTTTAATAATGACTATGACCTTAGTTATAAGGAATTAGGATTATTGGCAAAACTTAAGATGCTGACTTATGAAAACACTAATACCATTAGCTTAACAAAATCAAGAATATCCGAAATGGGGAACATCGACAGGAAAACACTTCAAAAACATCTGAAAGAGTTAGAAACAAAAGGAATAATCAGTATTTCCGAAAGAAATATTATACTATAAAATGGAACTTGCGTGGTTGAAACTACTGATATAAGTTATTTCTGCAACAAATATGAGGATATTTATAATGCAAAATTATGTGTGCCCAAATCAGCTAAACAAATGTTTTTAGAAACAACACAATATAATAATAAAAATACAAAGCAGTTAATAGATATCTATTTTGATTTATTCAAGCATGAATGTAAACCATTTGAAGGTAATACTCCAAGCATGTGGCACTTCTGTCATGAGCGTAACCAAGGCTAATTAAGTACTTCATGCTTGAGGGGAAATTACCAAACTACATGTTAAAGAAGAAAATAAAGGTAATAGATAAAGATAGACAGCAATACTATTTTAATAATTCCGAATTAGATGATTACGATTTTGGTGGAAGTACTGAAAATACTAGTGAATTAGATGATTATGATTTTTATAAGAATTAAATTATACATGCTCAAAGGTGTCCCAAATCGAATCGTAGGGCAGAATTAGAGTATAAAAAAAGACTACCGATTAATTTCAGTAGTCCTTTTTGCATTGATAACCCTTACGTTGTAGTTATTTACCACTTGTATTATTTACTTTTTTTAAACTTATTTAGAAACTTATCTACTACACCAAACATACCTAACAATCCTATAATCATAAATATGTAACTTAAACAAATTGGTGGGGCATATAATGTACGTGCCATACTATAACTATCTACAGTACTTATATTTGTTATAGCTACCCCAATTACATAACTAGATTGCAAGACAACCCCCATAATAAAGGTTAAAGAATATTTGTCTCTTAACATTGATTTACATCCTTTCTAAATAAGTTTGTATTAAATATATTATATATTAAATAAATATATTACCTACTTATTAATTTATCAATTGAATAACTTTCAAAATAGGTAGGCTCACTGAAATTACCCCAAAAATAGTAGGGTATTCCACTTATAATACCAAACCTTTCCCATATACCTGTATTTCGGTAAAATTTACACCTGTATTCCCTTGAATTACGTGTAGAGGATTCAGGCGGGCCGACTAATTTAGTGCCTTTTTTTATAGAGTAACTAATTTCTCCATTTAACTTCAATCCAATCTTTGCCAAAGCATTTCCATCAGACGCAGGACACAGTTTCGCAGTTATATCTCTGGATTCTGTTTTTTCCTCTCCTTTAGCACAAGAATCCATAAAGCGGTCTGACTCTAATTCATCTTCTGTAAACACAGTTTTAATGACTGGTGAAGTCCACGTAGGTAATCCTACATTTGGAGTTATAGTAATTGCATTTGGTTTAGCGTACCCAACTTCTAGTATTCGTATATTCTCACCATCAGGGTTATTTTTTAATATGTCCTGTATATGTGAATCTGGTACTTTTTCTACTGTACCATTCAAGTATGTAACAGTTACTACTCTGCCATCCTTAGCTGTAATTTTCTTAGTTGTTTCACCCATAGTTGTCGTAGAAGCAAAACATGTAGAAACCAAACTTACTGCTATTGCTGTAGCTGTTATTGCTGATAAAACTTTTCTAATCTTCAAATTACACCATGTAAATTTTGTCGTATTTTCTTTCATAAGTCAATCCCCTTTTCAAATTAATTTTAAAATGTTTTCTCTGACGTTTTCTAATAGTGCTTCTGTTAACTTGTATTTGGTATAAACAACCTCCTTTCATTATTTTTAGCAACTATACCATAATGTAGTATATTGTGGTACAAAAGCATGATACCACATATTTTGGTATATGTCACCGAAATTTTCCGATAATTTTCAACAGTTAATTTATTTCGGTATACCGAAATCTCAAACATATGTTCTGGTATTATTATATCTTTTATCTACTTCATAG
The DNA here is from genome assembly GCF_000179595.2 of Acetivibrio cellulolyticus CD2. Lineage (NCBI taxonomy): Bacteria > Bacillati > Bacillota > Clostridia > Acetivibrionales > Acetivibrionaceae > Acetivibrio > Acetivibrio cellulolyticus. The sequence continues at coordinate 728,466 of NZ_JH556657.1, forward strand.
TAAAGCATCGTATAGTTGTAAACCAACTTGAAAGCAAGTTTAATTAAGGTTTTGAAGCGTTTGATAATCGAAGGAAATATGAAAAAAGGCGCAAAAAATTCAACTCAACTTTTAATTATTCTATACTACAGAAATATTATCTATTGATGTCAATCCGCTTACTCTAAGTGCATTGTACATGTATTTATCAAGCATTATGCTGTCTACTCCTTCATTTTTATGCAGTGTATAGCTTTACCATATCTGACGGAGGTGCTACTCGATTCCATATAGTCTAGACCGTGATGCCAAAAGTGCAGTAAGGGCAAAATGCAGAAAGAGCTTCAAGACCGCTATTCCAATCTACCTGGGCTCCCAACTCCTCACTTACAAACCTTACAGGAACCTGCGTTCTTCCATTTCCGTCTATAAATGGCTGGACATCCGGAAAACTAACCTTTTCACCATCAACTACTACTCTAAGCGGCATTTCGGCTGCTAATGAAAACGATGATACCAGAATTGTCAAAATAAATACCACAGTCAAAACTTTTACTACTCTCTTTATCATTGATATCTCCTCTAATCTATAATTGCAACAGCAGATATGTACAATTAATTAGCCAATTCAAGAGCAAACTAGAATTGGCTTTCAAGGTTAAATTATGCAAATCTTCGCTTTTTCCGTAACATTTTAAAAACACTCAACCAAAGGTCCTAAAATTATCGTTGCAGCAACTAAAAACATAGCATGTAAGGCTTTATTTATCTAATTCCCAAGCGTTGCATTCTGATCATCATACATGGAACCATTTACAGTAACAGAAATATTATCTATTGATGACAATCCGCTTACTCTAAGCCCATTGTACATGTATTTATCAAGCATTATGCTGTCTACTCCGGCATTTATCGAATACTGTCCATCCTTCATTTTTATGTAGGTGTATAGTTTTTGCATATCTGAGGGAGATGCTACTCTAAAGTTTATTACTGTTGTCTCCTCGACTTTGTATATATCCCCCCGCTTTATATACTCACGGTATTTAAAATTCTCCCTGCTGTTGTCAGTATTCGATTCCATATATCCTTCCAGAATCTCTTTGAAAAACTTATGCGTTTTATCGGCATATGCACTGTTATCATAATGCTCCAGCTTTGTTTGATTCTTGCTATAGCTGGTTGTAATATCAAGCATGTCCATACCAAATATTTTATCATTTCCATTTTGAAGATTGAGACTCTGGTATGTTACGCCATCACTTGTATATAACATGTTTGAGGTGTAGTGAAATGAATTTTTTATTTTATTTACCAATTCAGTGTGTTCGCTTGTTGTATCCGAAGTGTTCTTGTACTGCACGGTTTTGACTGTACAGGTATACTCTCCGAGAGGATTAAAATAATAACCTGATTTTATCGGCCAATCGTATTTCTGCAAACCCTTGTCTGTTGCAAATACTGCATTTGGATAATATGCCTTTCCATAATTCATCTTACGAGCATTCTCTCTGTCGTAATTATAAAGATTTGCCATGGAATTTTTAACTGCCCAGTTTATACTGGCTGTGTTTTGCTGAGTAAATGTTCTCTTATACTGACCATCTACTTTCGTCCAGTTATAAGGTTTGTTATCTTCATCTATGTAACACATCCAACGAATCACATCAAATTTGTACGGATCACTTGTCCATAATAAATTTCTTTGCCATCCGTTGTTTTCAACTTTATTCACAAAATTTCTAGCTGCAACATTTGGCATATTCGCTCTGCCATTATATATAAACGTTCTGATTTCTCTTGTATCTGTTCCTGAGTTAAATGCTGCCGAAGTAGTCGTGTTAACCGTATGTCCGTTACAGTAGGTAGTTCCGTCTTCTCTTTTCATGCAGGCATCATAATATTTATATGTGTATGTTCTGCTAACAGAGCCATCAAATACTACTCTTCCACTCTTCAACCTTGGTTCAAATGCATCCTCCAGGGACAGCCATTTATGTTCCAATGGTTTATCTCCAAAATCGATTCTATGAAGAGTAGTATATATTACAGGGTTTCTTACAATTGTATCCTTCCATTCATCAACATTGGTATTATCTGCTGAAAAATCATGATAAATATTAGTTGTATCATTCTCAACATTTAGTTTGCCTTTGGCATTTCTTAGCCAATCACCGCGGGGTAGAATTAACTTTGCAGTTATGTCCGCCCCATTTATAAGAGGGAATCTCACTCTTCGTTCCAGTACGTTATAATCCAAATCGAACTTACCGCTATACGATATGTCTTCTACAAGCTTGACTGATTCTCCTGAATCGATGGTATTATTACCAAGATTTGTTTCGCTGGGCGCACTTCCCCCACCGTTTATGCTGAATTTTACTTTTACATCACTACTGGGCATTATGAAATCAGCATAAAAAATTGCTTGCTGTGTTTTCCCTGATATATCAATTGTCCCCTCCGGCAATTTTGAACTTCCGATAAACTCAAGCTGGTCTGAAGCTTTTAATGGCGTACCGTCAGCCTTTGTTATCTCCCATTTAAAAGGCACACTTTCCAAATCTTCTCCAAAGTTTGATCTGACGTTTACACACACCTGCACCTTTTCACCCTTTGTTGCACTTGACGGCAGTGTTTCAAAGTGAGCAGACAAATCTCTTGGTGTCTCATCCGAATAGAAGGTAAATTTAATCGGGTACTTAAATACAATTCCAACTGCCCCACCGTTCCTAAAAGTGTAATAGCCAACTGATGAATTATCAGAGCTTCTTGTTGTCTCGCCAGTTTTGAAGGTGAAGCCATCATATAAATGACCATCTGCGTTTTTGATTTGCGCAGGAGCTAACAAGTTGGAATCCGCAGGAGCTCCAGCAAATGGATCTTCCTTGTCGAAATACCCATTTACTGCACCCCACTGCACAGCTGCAGTTCTTTTCCATATTGCGTATGTGTTGTAACCATAGTCCGGGTCTACTATAGGGATGGTTACATTGAATTTATCTCCAATAATTTTTTGATACGAAATCATATCTTTTGTGTAAAAATGGAGTTTTGGTTTAGCTTTGAAATATATTTTATTATTTTTGACCTCAATAATTGGTCTATCATAAAACAAATCTGTAATAGGTATATTTTCTGAAGTCTTTTGATTTTTCAAAGTTGTTGAACAAACAACTTTTATACTTCTAGAGTTTGCCAATTTATTATATAAATTTTGCTCAATAGGAATCTCAAAAATAATTTCTTCATTAATTAACTGAGCTAGTTTTTCTGAATTTCTTAAATCATCTTCTAATACTTCGTCTTTAATCACCAAACCTTTGTATTTCCAATATCCCCCACTATAATGCCATAACTCTATACTATTGTCTACCGAATTGCATTCACCTATAATCTCAGTTGCTGGTGCAAGGTCAACTCCATCTATTAAAACTTCAACAGATTGGGTTTCTGCATTCACAATTCTGCTAAATGCAAGATTAATTTCAATCCCATATATCAAGACAAAAGCTATAAATATACAGCAAACCTTCTTCATTATCCACCTCAATTCTTTTATTTACCATTGGAACATTCTTTTAAAATCATAAGTATCTGTGTATTCTTCTTGAGGAATTAGCGATGATTCTGGAACAAATTCGATTCTTTTTTTGGATCCATCCCTATAATAAAGTATATCTAATAGCCCAGTCTCTCCCATCTCTAAATGATCTATTGAAATTCGAATACTAAATTTCCTAACATCGTTTATATTTGTTATTAAAGTAGCTTCTTTTTTAAACGATCCTTCTCTAGGTATTAACCATTCTTGATTTCGCCCAATAGGAGAGTAGTCATCATAAGTACCATCTTTATTATAGATCATTATCCCCAAACTCCACTCATAACCCTCCGGAATCTTCGGATAATCACATTTAATATAATACTTGCCGTCTTCCTTCACAAATGACAACTGATTTGCCAATTTGAGTACAAACTCTTTTGATTTCTCGACTGTTATCCGCCCATACTTATCTACATCTGTCACATCGTTAAATGCAATTCCATCATAGTAAGTCACTTTACCACTTTGTGGAGGCGCACTTGGAATCGGTGTAGGCGATACACTTGGATCAAAATTAATATAAACCGTCTTTATATCCTGCTCCCAAATAACTGATGCACCTAGTGCCTCACTTACGAAACGTATTGGGACAAAAGTCCTTGACTCTACAAGCAATGCAACTGTATCCATCTGGTAACCCTGCCCGTTTATTTGATAGTCCTTCTTTCCAATAGTTAGGACAACCTTTCTGCTATTCAAAGTAACTGTTACCTTTTTAGTACCGCTATTCCAATCTACCTGGGCTCCCAACGCCTCACTTACAAACCTTACAGGAACCTGCGTTCTTCCATTTCCGTCTATAAAGGGCTGGGCATCCGGAAAACTCACTTTTTCACCATTAACTACTACTCTAAGCGGTATTTCTGCTGCTAATGAAAACGATGATGCCAGAATTGTCAAAATAAATACCACAGCCAAAACTTTTACTATTCTCTTTATCATTGATATCTCCTCCAATCTATAATTACCTGCAACAGCAGATATGTACAATTAATTAGCCAGTTCAAGAGCAAACTTAGATTTCCTTTCAAGGTTAAATTCCGCAAACCCCGGAACATGCTCTTCAACATATACCAAATGCTTTGTTTTAAATTTATACTTTGATACTACCAGAACCTCGCATACGTCCAACCTGTCTTTCCTTACTGTTAAATTCACTGTAAAGTCATTGTATCTTCCGTCATTGGATTCAAAATATGCGGTAGCGATTTTTTCTTCCGGTAAATCGGCTGTATTACTTTCTTTGAGACTTAAGTTTAAACTATTCTCAAAAGAAGCGTTAAAACTATCCATAAACTTTTCCAGATCAATTTCTGCGTCCAGGTTCTGTGCTGAATTGTCTTGTGAAGAAACCAGTACAGCAAGCTTTCCACAGTTGTTGATGGATGAGTCCAGCCTGGCTTTTTCTGCAACAAGTTGAAAACACTCAACCAAAGGTCCTAAAATTATTGTTGAAGCAACTACAATTAAAATTGCATATGCAATACCCTTCATATAATCACCATTACTCCAAATCTTTGTAATATCTGATCCCTGTTACCGGAAGTCGGAATGACACATCATAGTCAAGCTGTCTCTCTGAACCTGCAAGCTGAATTTTAAAGGGATACGCTGCACGGATTTCAACATAAAAAGACTCTCCTCTTTGCCCATAAGGCTTCAACGAACTATCCAGTTCCTTATAATAGTCGTATGAATATTCACCTTCATGGTCTGAAGATATCACAATCTTTTCCGGATTCTCCTTAAAGACAGGCTTACTTTTCAAATTATCCAAAATAAATTCTTTTTCGCCCTGAGGCAGATAATTGTAGTTTGCAGCCACAGATGCAAGGTTGTAAGTTTCATAAGCCAAAGTCATATACCATGGAAAGAACAGCACAAAGTTTGTAAATACGACAAACAAAGTGACAACTAATATAGATATTAGTATAACTTTAGCAAATCCAGCCATTTGTTTTTATCTCCTTCAGTAATTCAATTATTATTGATCAAAATTTTGTGTGCATTTAGCCATCTCAACTAAAAAAACATCTTAATACAACAATGTACAAGTCGTGAAATAACTTGTACATTTATTTTGAGGAAAATCATTAAAATCAACTCTATATAACGGACTTACTAGGAAAGCCAGCTTTGTATTACATCCTCCCAGAGCCAGTTCCAAACATCCTCTACTCTAGCGGTCAGCCATCCACCAGTCATAAACTGGACTATAAAACCGATTATCACAACAACTGCAACTGTTCCGGCAATTTGTTTTACGCTAAATTCCCCACAATTGCCCTTTAGTCTGGCCACCAATGAATGGATACCGATTCTTTTTTTCATAAAACTACCTCCTAGATTTTAATTTCTGCAAACGTATTTTAAGCTGCTAGCTGATTCAATAAAGCTACTTTTTGAAAATACAAGATATGCCAAATTAGAATTTCCATATAGGAGTTATGAACGTATGGATGTTTATGTGTTTAAGTATATTACTATAATATCACATTTACAAAAATAAATCCATATTTTACATAACAAATTTAATCATACGTAGATTATCCAAACAATTTTATTGCGCCAATAAACTGGAAGTAATAGTATATCAAAATATAGATTAACAAAACTGCAACCAGCACAAACTGTGTCCTCTCGTTACTTGCCTTCCTATGGTTTAATTCTTCCTCAAGGGCTACAACTCTCAGATCATACAATTCATTTTTAAGATATGCCATCTGTGATGTATTATCATAGCCTTTAAGCCTGGTTTCCATAATGTCGCAGAACTTTATTATATGTCTCAGGGGTACTCTCTTTTTAAACTGCTTTAGGGCAAATTCCTCGCCGTATTCAATATTATCAAGCAATACTCCCATTTCATCTGCCATATCACGGTTTGCATTCGGTAAAAAATCCTTTATGACATCAGCAAGATAAATGTTTATTGACCTTGAATACTGATAGTACACCATACTGTAAAAAGCGGGAAAATCCTTCAGTATATTTTTATTTTTGTGTTCAACTTTCTTTTCCAATTCGTCAATTGGGTACAGCCAGCCTAGAACAATAAAAATCAAGCAAACATAGCCTAGCATAGGCATAAGTCTCATCATAACCAAAGATACCAACAACCCTGCCAAAGAGTACAAAATCTGGTTAAGCCTTATCTCTTCAGGAGTAATTTTCATATCAAGTCTGCTGATAATAAAATTTAATTGCTCACGTTTTACTTCATTAAGAAACAGTTTGTTGGACATGCGCCTCAGCACAATGTCCTTAAAATATAAATACTTTTCCGTTTTCATCTTCTTTTTTGATACAGCTAAAAACTCCCTTGACCGCTTCTTTCTTTTTCCTGACATGGGCTTGAAAACAGGATAAATAAAAAAGCTTACCAGATATATAATTGCCACAAGACTTATAAGCTTAGCAATAACAACCACTATTTATCCCCTCCGAACTTGCCTATGTCACCTTGAAGAGCCTGACATCTTGCAAACCCAAGGCAAATGGTAACAATGGCTAATGTATTGATGAACCTTCCAATATCATTATTCATTAAGAACTCTCTAATTTCCATTGAGGTCATACTGTACATAATGAATATTACAATAAGGCAGGTCTTTATCAGAAAATCAAAGTTCATCTTCTTAAAAATCCTGTTCTTCCTTGCATTAATCTCTCTTAATGCAGCATTCTCATCTACAATGTCTAAGAATACATCTGCCATCCCTTTTCTCTCATTGTATTCAAATATAACAGCCTTCTTGGCAAAACTGTCAAACTTAGGCCCTAACTGCTTGTTAAGAACGTCCATAGCTCGCCTGAATGAATAGCCGTGGTTTTCGTAGTTCTCTACAAATTGTATAAAATATGGCCTGATACTTTTATGAAGATACTCCTCAGATTCCAGTACTTTTTTTACAGCAACAAGAACTCCTTCTCTTGCCAGAGGACATAGGATATCCTCAGCATCCATAATGCACTCTATCTTAGCCGATTTAGTCTGCCTTGACTGCATTGTAAAAAATGTGATAAACCCGACAAGTATTGATATCGATACAAATGCTGAAAGCGTAATATTTTTCAGGAACATGACTACAAACAGTACCATCACAGCGAAAAGGATACATATGAGCGAATTAAATCCTTCAAGAGTAAGAGGCAGATTGAAATCAAAAATCAGATTTTCCACTATAGAGTTATACCTCGTTACAATACTCTCCTTTTGCTTTACTATCTTGCTTCTCCTGACTCTTTTGACATATGCCTTAGTATTACGATTAGCAAGTCCATCAACCATGCCGATAACTGCATACTTTATATAGTTTGCCATTTGCAAATCCATAACAATATTTAGCACAATAAGTACAACAATACCTAAACCCAGACTAAACAGTAAATTCAAATTCATCGGTATCGTATACCTCCTCCTCGTTTGGGTCCACCGGCCGCGTAAGAAATTCAAACTTGCTGCGTTTTATGCCGGATTTCAGCATCTTTTGCTGGAGTGTTTCAGAAATACACCCCACTCTTCTATGCCTACCTATAATACTTTTTACCTTTCCTGTCTGAGGGTCGTCTTCCACATCAATACATTCAAATTCGTATAATTGATTGACAATTGGTGAAAGACCTTCCGAGCCTAGAATTTCAGATATTGACGTAACCTTACGGGTTCCATCAGCCAGTTTCTCCTGAAATACCACAAATTTAACTGCAGAGCATATATTCCTTAAGGCCAGTTCTGCAGGTTCATCCGACTGTATCAGATAAGCAGTCAGGAATCTATATATTGCTTCTTTATCGCCTTCAGCATGAAGTGTAGTGAAGAAATAATGTCCTGTTTGAGCAGCACGAAGTGCAGTTGCAAACTCTCCAGGAGACCTGAGCTCGCCCGGGCCTATCCAGTGTGGTGACTGTCTCATTGCATTTATCAAAAGATTTTCCATCGTGGCTGGGCTGCTGTCATCATCATCAGGAACTGACTCATATTGAAGGACATCATTAATTACCTTCTCATTGGGATCATTATTCTTATATCTCAACAGTCTTAATTCAGACGGATTCTCAATTGTTATAATCCTGCTCAAAGGATCGATCTGCTTTATAAGTACTTCGTTTAAAGTAGTCTTTCCGCTTCCTGTAGGCCCAACCGTCATCCATGACATATCTGCCCTGGGAATTAAGGATAACAATTTAAACATATTTATGGAAAAAGATTTTTCTCTTATCATTTTATCAGGAGACATAGTGGCTTTCTTGAATTTCCTTATTACAAAGGCAGGGTTTCCGTATGGAGAAATGTCTGCATGTGTTGCATTTACCCTGTATCCGTCAATCGTACGTGCATTAACCATAGGTGTTCTCGGAGTCAGCCTTACCTTTGATACACCAATAAGCTTGGCTATAATTCTTTCCATATGCTCTCTGTCAGTAAAGCATCTGTCCCACTGCTCTGTCTTTCCATATTTCTCAACAAAAATCTGATAGGGACCGTTTGCTCTAATTTCATCGATCTCAGGGTCTTCCATTGCATCAGTTATTGGCCCGTAGTGAGTTATTTCATCGATCAGTGCATTTCTTAATGCTCCAAGATTTTCATATCCTTCAACATCAGGCTTTTGCGTTTCCACATAGTCGATAATATAGCGCTCAGTCATTTCTCTCTTCTTTTTTAGGTCATCAATTCTTCTATAAAAATTGGAGGCAACCTTGCTTATATACTGCTGGCATTGCTTTAATGCCTCTTCAAAAGTCATCATCGTTAATTTGCTTTGAGTATGTTCTACTTTATGTATATATCTTGCTTTCTTTTGCAGTTCACTTACAGCACTCCTTGTAAGCATCTTATGACCCCCTTCTGTTGTTTCTTAACGTTACAGATTTAATTATTACTTAACCAGCAGATCAGTCAGACGCTCAATCGATCGCTGATATCTTTTATCTATAATTATGCTGTCAACAGAATAAACCCGGCCCTCAAGAGAATAATTGATAACCGAAGGTACATGAGGAATTTCTCCTATAAACTTCATACCCATTTCGTTAATAATTTGCTTGTCATATTCAAAGCCCTGAACATTGTTTAAAATTACGTTTGCAATTTTCGCAGAGCTGATACCCAATGATCCTATATAGCTAAGAAACCTCTGGGTGTTTTGCGGGCAGTCTATTCTTTCGCTCCACACACAAAACCCGACATTGCACTGCTTTATTGCACCAACACAGAATTCCAGCGGTGGAAAATTCGGAACGTCTATTAATATAAGATCAAACATTTCCTTTATTGTATTAATGACCCTGTCAATATCCTCAAACTGAAAATCAAAGTACTCTTCTATAAGGTCCATTGGACTTGGTGATAAAAGGTATAGGTTTCTGTACTTGGTATCACTGATTTCTTCTCTAAAATCAATCTTGTCACTTCTTAGAAGTTTTATAAGCCCTTTCCCCTTTGGCATAGCTTCGCAATCTAACATTTTGTATATATTCGGATAAAATACTTTAAAATCTATAATGCACACATTCCAAGATCTTTTTGCTATTGACGCTGCCAAATTTGCAATTAATATTGAACTGTCGGTTGAATCACCTGAAGGGAAAAAAGCTATGACGTTATCAATAATCTTATTTGTTTCAATTTCACTGTATATCTTGTCTCTAGGAGATAGTTTTTCTAAGATTTCCTTGACATCTACTCTTTCTTGTTGCTGTTTATCCATGTTTCTACCTCCTTTTCGACGGTAGGCAATTGTTCTATAAGATTTTTATTACCTTCTCTGGTTAAAATGGTAAAGGTAAAGGTAGCTGTAGTTACATTGCAGTGGGCGTATTTATTAACCTGTTCAGGAGTAGCTTCAAAAACCAGAGATTTGGCAAGAACACTCTGCATAAAATCCTTGCTGGTCATCGCTGCCTGTTTTTCCTCTTCTCCCAACTTTTGCACTTCACGATAAACTTCGTATATCGAATGCCCTTTTGAATTTAGCATATCTTTAACAAGTATTTTGTCAAAAAGTATTTCAGTTTTCATTCGTTTTGAAGAGCTTACCCCTGTACTAAAATATGGATTTTGTCCTACATCTGATGAAGGTGCAGTATTTTCGTCATATTCCTGAGTAACCCTGACCCTCACATAGTCCCCAGGCATAAGGACATCCCCTCCGCACTTGTCATAGTCATAAGGCACAGTCAAAACCTCTGTTTCTTTTGACAGGCTATACAGCCATTCGTTTCTTATAGGCTTCGTTTCGGTCAATTGATCAAAATATACAGGTGTGTTGTATCTTAAAAAGTATGCCGAGTATTTGTTTAAAACCTCACCAACTTTATCATACGTAACCATTTTATCCTTGAAATCACTTTTCAAAATTTTCCCCTTTTCAAGCATTTTTTCAGTCAAAAGAGCTTGGGCAGGAATTCCCTCCGCTGGCTTTACAACCACGATTTCTATAACTTCTTTTGCGTCACTGTTGACATTATTTAAATACATAAAAGATACAATTACCACAACTACACTTACAAGCACTGCAATTATTTTCTTTGGCAGGTTGCTTCCTGGTTTTATGTTCTTTATACTGTTTACGTCCATATAGACCTCCTCTAATGCTTTAGAACTGGAATAGATTTTTTAATATATCTAAATAGTAATTTTTATACACGCTGTTTGTATTACATATCCGTTCCCCACTACTTGTCTGCAAATCATAATCCTTTGAATAAGGTATCATGCCGCCGCTTTGGTATTCTCCCTTGGATATTCCGCTAATGTCATTTAATATTTCACATGTAAACTCAGGAGAAAACTTTTTGCCGTGATGTCTGTTGTTTTCATTATACTTTGAGACTATGATCCTGCTCTTTGTTCTAAATAGCAATGTATCTTTTAATATGCTTTCTTCAACGGCCTTAACAGTATTTATAACGGAATAAAGATTATTATTTACGCATAGCCCGATACTGTCAATCTGCGTGATAATATCAGGAAAATGTTTTAAAATTTCTATCGGAAGATCTATTAAAACCAGATTGTATTTCATTCTTAGTAGACTGATAAGACTTAAAACCCTTTTATAATCCATAGCTTCCAGTATTCTGTCCTTGCTGGAAACAGAATATGCCAATGCTATTAGGGATAAATTTTCATTTATCATGCATGAATTGATATCATAAGACTCCGGCTTCATAAGGCAGCGGATAAGAGAATATCCTAAATCTGAGTTTATCTCAACTTCATCACCGAACTTTGTAAAAAAAAGATTAGTTCCTCTATAAACAGTGTCCATGTCTAAAATCATAACAGAAAGACCCTGGTTACTTGCAACCGATGCAATATTTGCAATAGTTCCGGTTACACCAGAGCCTCTATGTCCGGTAATAATTACTACCTTTCTAGAATCCTTTAAACTTAATAGTGTTTTTTCATTACTCTTCTCCTTAGGACGTAAAAGCTTACTGCCCTCCTCAGGCTTGCTTTCCAGCTCAAGTCCCTGCCTGGCCCCTGGTTTAAATTTATCAAAAATCGACCGGGGCTTTTTTAACATAACCGTATCATCAATTGGTTGCTTAATAGACCTATTATCTTCCTGACTGGAGGTCTTTGATATACAAAAATCAATAAGAGCCATAACAGGTATCTTAACCTGATCGGTTAAAAAAACATGAAACCTGCCATCACTTCCGAAAACCGTTTTAAAAACCGTCTCCAATGCAGGATCCTTAGTCATGAATTTAAACTCCGAACGACGGTTTAATATCGGCTTTAGTCCTTCTAATATCCCACTGAAATTTTGATAGTCATTAATCATACCTTGATCTGTCAGTAAAATCGAATCATATTCGAGGTAGTTTTTTGATAAGAAATTCAGAGCCTCTGCAATAGATGCTTCAGACCTCACAACGGTAATACTATTCCTCTCCAATGCCTGCTTTACTGCATCAGAGTTGGCACCTGCTATCAAATACAAGTTCATAAATACCCCCATTAAGCATCACCAGAATCATGTATCTAACTAGTGCTTTTAAAAGCCTGTTACGAGGCAATACATTTAAACAGCATTCTCCAGTTTATTGATATAGTCATATAGGATTATATTATTTTGTCTCATAATATTACTGATCTCAATTCCATATTCAAAACTTTTTCCAAACTCGGCTTTTCTTACAACCCTTCCTTTAAAACTGCATTTCTCATTTTTACTCAGGTTTATGCTGATATACACATTGCTGTTCAAATCAAGGTCACTTGAGCAATCAAGTCTTAGGCCTTCAAAGCTCAAATCCCTTATAATTACCGCCCTTCCCATTTCCTCAGCATCCTTCTTAATACTTCCTGAAAGACTGACAAAATAACGGCTTTTCTTTCTCATATTCTCGCGCTTTTTAATATCCTTCAGCTTTAAAATAATTTCCACAGCCAAACCATGCTTAATAGACATTATCTCTCCATCTGCCCAGTATACCTCATTGGATTTCAGAAAACTTACAACAAGATGGTCATTCGTACGGAATTTTTCTCTTTCAATTACATCATCTATAGCAATTTTTATCTGCTCACCTTCAATTTTCTCTACTTGAGCTTCAAAAAATTCATCATACTCATAGTGTTTTAGCTTGATCCTGGAGTCTTTCTCTACTAATTTAGTGACATTTGAACTATTAAAAAAAGAACTCAAAAAAGATTTTACTGACATTTTACACTTCTCCCTTCATATTCTTAGAATATATTTATACAACATTTTTTATACAGCTTTGACTGTTAAATCTGGAAAACTCCCATAACACTGGATAGCGAAATTAACTAATGATGATATCGACAAAACCTCTTAAATAAATAATAGAAATTACAAATTTATAATTTGGGTAAAATAATTTTATTGCGGGTAAAGTGTTGTTTTCCATTTTTCGGACAGGTTTTATTAATGCATATTAACTGAAAGCTTAAAATATCTCTAAATATCTATATCTGACCATCTTTAATCTTTCAAAATATTTAAATCTAAATTCGAACGGTGAAATATAACCAATCCCTGTATGGCGACGTTGTCGGTTATAATAAACCATTTCTGACACCCTTTCGTAGTGATTTTATTTTGCACTACTTTTGGCTCTCCAGCAAATCGGTTATAGGTTATGAGTAATAAGTATTTAAAAGTAACATATATTTATAATTATAAAATATATTGCTTTATACTAAAAATCTTTGTATATGTTGTGTAATATCTAATTCTAACATACCAAAAATATGGTGTTGTGGCTATACCCCAATAGCTACAGCTAACTTAAACAGGAGGGAAATAATATGGCAGAAAAAAGTCTATCCAAAAAAGTAACTACAACTGGTGAAGTAACTTTCGAAGGATATTTAGACAAAAAGGAAAATAAGTTTACTTATGTATTGAATGAGGTTGATAACGATAGTACTTTTAAAGGCACGTTATTAATTATTAACTCTGAAAATGGTGCATCTGACTTATATAATGCAACAATATCATTATATGAGAATGATGGAAAAAATCCAACTGATACTAAAATAATAAATCAAATACATGAAAATCAAACTCAAAAAGAGATTAACAGTAAAAATACATTTACGTTCACTTTATTAAAGGGTACCAAAAATGCTAAAATTGTATGTGATTTTTCTACTGATTCATTATCACCATATTTTACTGTTGAATTAGACTTTAATATAGTTACTACAATAACAATATAAAGTCCATGATATTATTAGCGTTCCAGGGATGTATATAGTTATGAATGGGGATTTTCATTTTTACGGAACTGGCACAGCTGCAATAGGTAGTGGCTTGGATGAAGAAAGGGTGTTGTCGATGTTACCATTAAACATTAAACTTGGCACAAGTATAAACTTGACTTTAGGATTTAACCCCGATTGGGTACCGGGCGATCCGGATAAGACGGGGCTTTTCTTTTCACCAATGCTTTCCTTGGAGGAGAAAGATTTCGATTTTCCATCGGATACAGATTCGTTTTGGAGCTATCCTCAAATATCCATTTATGACACTGCTGAAAGTCTGTTAAGTAATCTTTTCCCATTTAAAGTTATTGGTTCTTTAGTTAGAAGTGCTGATGAAGAAATCACTACAGGTTCATTACTTATAGGTGATCATGATTGTAATGAAGCTATCCAGTCTCTTTCTAAAACACTTGGTGTGAATATTGGTAATTCCAATTATGGTTTTGTACTTGTGCAGTTGAGGAAAGAAATAGGATCTGTTTCTCATCCCACAGTAAAGAATGGCATTACACTTTATCCCCATCCATTGAGGCCTGACAAGAGTTTTGGAGTGGTTGACAAATTTCGTTCAAATCTTATTAAATTGCGTTCCCCTATTGGAACTGATGGACATTTTGATCCATCACAATTTACAGTGGAGCATGCACAGAAATATCTTAGTTCATTTCAAACATATGGAACTCATTTTATTTCGCAGGTCATGTTTGGCGACTGTATTTTCCAGGTCTTTGCTTATGAGCAAAACAAGTTTAAATCGGTAAAAAGAGCTTTCAATTCTAATAATTTTACCGGAGAAAATGCAATGAACTTTTTAATGTATACAACTGATGCTAATACCGGCACTTATGGATATGTAAAAGAATATGGAAATATTTTATCATTCAGCGGTGACCTGAAACTAAAGAATGATCTTGAGGCTAATGTCTGGCAGGATAAATATTGGAGTGAAAATAATAGTATTTTTGCCCCTTATATCGACGGTTGCAATATCAATAGCTTGATTTTAAATAGTGAATATACGGAGATAGCCCCAATAAATTACAACCTAACAACTCTGGCTATTTTCTTGGAATTTGAGAGACGAAAAGCTTGGAAGCGTGTATTTAAATCTGCAATGGTTCAAAAATTCAAACAAGCTATTACTCCTCACTTTGAAAGTTATTTTCCATATAGTGATTCTACCTTACCCTCATATAATGATATTCCAGGATTTGTATCAACTATTGCTACAACCAATGTAAATACTTACAAACCTATTATAGATCTTGGTGATTTGCAATTTGTTGCTTCAGAAAAAAATTGCAAATTTACATTGTGTGCTAATATGATTTCTTCCACATCAAGTGAAATACAGATTCCCGGTAACGATATTATGTTCGCTTTTCAAACGGCAAAACTTGAAAGCAATGAAAATATTACAAACATCATTATCGATGACGATGCTTTTTTTGATTATTCAATCTCTTGTTTCAGTTTTTATGGTTGTTTACAGATTTCTAACCGTTCCTGCACAAGAAGTGAAACTATATGTGATGGATTAAGATATGTTTGTGACAATATTAATGAATATGGAAGATATCTTGTTTCTATAAAAGATGATATTCGCATTGCTCCAGATGTAAAATATTTACCTAGATTAAAAGACAATTTATCATTCGCCTATACCTATGCCGATTCAATAATTGGTGGATGTAATTATACAAATAGAAATGATCCTTCATACAAATTTGCAGAAGAAGCTATGCGCTGGCTTGGTGAAATTATCCCTGATGATTGCACAGATATGGATATGATCGAATTGAGAGTTTCTGCCCTTGATGCTGTCCGTATGGTTAAAAATCCTTCTCAAGGGACATTCGTGCCGCTGTTGCCACCTGAAAATTATCAGCAACAAGTAACAAACATTCTAAATTATTCTGATGCAATAACTGCTCAAATAAATCAATATCAAGAGATTATCGATACCCGCAAAACACAGGAACTGATTATTGATGTCGGTAAAACTTTGAATGATGACATTATTCAAACAGGCCAACTTCTTGTAAAATTTATTCAAGCAAACGCCGATCAACAACGTGACCTTTCCTCTTACTACCAGTCAGTTATCAGCCAGAAACAAGATGAGTTACGTCTAGCCAACGATAACATCAACAAAATGCAAATAAGTGTTGATGAACAAAGAATTAACGTTAGTAATGCAGTAGAAGCCTACAAACAAGCTGTTAGCAATTGGGAGACACAACAAGAAATTCAATTTGGTCTGGATGTTGCAACAACTTTTTTTTCTGCTGTTACATCTATTATTATTCCGGCAAGTTCCATCAATGCTGTCAAGGAATTAGGTCTGACCTTCCAACGGATACAGAAGTTGCTAAATATTTTAAATAACACCTACAAGGTTTACACTACTGTTAACGCTGACTACAAATCCTTGAATAATGCACAAACAGCTTTAAATGATCTTGATGGCTGTGATTTTGACGTAAACAGTTACCTAGCTTGGGATGAGCTAAATACTAATATGACGTGTATTTTAAATTGTGGACCTAATATTGATGCCAAATCGGAATTGCAAAAAGAATTTAGCATTCTTGTTTTAAGAGGTAAAGCTTTATTGAGTGCAAAAAACTCCGCTACACAGATAGCTAAAGAAGTTTATGACCAGCAGCGTTTGAATTCTTTAAGTCAGTTTCAACAAGTGCGTCTTGATCAATTGTCTGATTCTCTAAAACCTGAAAACATTCCTTCTTTAAACCCATTATCGCTCGATTTGATTGGTATGACTAGTAGTTTAATTTTCTTACGTACTCAAATGCTCGGAACTTTGGCAAAGACTTTTTTACTTCAGGACCAATCGTTACAGTATCGTAACCTTCAGCCTGCTACAGTTATAAACTCTTTTGATTTGTTGAATTTTAAGGGAGCAATTGTTAATCAGCAACAAAATACCATGAATGCTCTTACAAAATTGAAAGCTATACAAGAATCAACAACAACTGAGATTAATGTATGCGTAAAAGTTCCAGTGAATAATTTAATTGATGGCAATTCCTATAGTCTCAATATCACTCCGGATAACATAAACTTCTACGAATATGTATGTGCCAGAGTCCAATCAGTAGTTGTTAATATTGATGGTATTTCTTCAACAGAAAGCGGTAAGTATATTGTTAAATTGGATTATCCAGGCAATTCTTTTGTGGATAGAGATACGGAACGAAATCCGATTTTTTTCAGAACGGTTGCCAGAGAGCGTATTTATGAGTTCATTGCAGGAACAAATGAACCTAATTTTTCTGATAAGGGGCAGAGTTGGTCAGATGGTGTAAACCCAATAAGCCCGTTTTCCACATGGAATATCAGCTTACCTAATACCTCCATCAATAAAGGCCTTAAATTTAATGATGTTTTCGCAGACGTATCTTTAAAATTCATACTTAATGCGAGAATTGTGGATACAGCGGTATTGCATGGGGAAATGTCTATACCTCTTGTAGCAGAAAAAGCTTATATTCCTTTGAATGCGATGTCTGATGAAGTTCCTTCTGTTTCACCTGACACACCTCCGATTGAAAGCTTAATAGGAAATATGAGTAATTGTACTGTTTTAAACGGTTGGGACGTAGTGTTTAATATGGCATTGAATAAAATTCAATCAGCTTTAAATGAACAGTATGATCAACTAAAAGAAAGTACTAGTTATGCCACTATAATCGACGTAACAACCGAATCTCATCCAACCAGCAAATTAACTACTTATAAAAAATTCAAAGTAACATACGGTTATCCTAAATTATCCTTTATGGAAAATGATACAGTTAATATAAATTTGGAGATCCCAATTCTAGATGGCTATGTACAAAATGGTTCTCAAAATACTGATCAGGATATTGATTGGGATGATCCTGTTGTGGTTGATCCGGATGCTTTGATTCTTGCTACTGTTCCTTTAGGCCAAATTGAAGGAACAGGGAATAGCGATCAGAGTAAAGTTTTAAGTATTGCTATAGATATGCAAGCAGGGACTTTCACCAGCAAAAATATGACTGTTGATAATGACGATGATAAATCCGCTTTCAATACATCATTAATAAATTACTTTACCAACAATAAAGTCCAATTTATATTAAACTCTTTGGATTTAAGTAATATAAGCATACTACCAGATCTTTGCCCCAATAAATTTTTATTTAAAACACTAATCACAAGAACATGTAAAAACCGAATTTTACAGTTATTTATTACAACAGCTAATAGAGATGCACAAAGCTATAGTCAAGCATTTATCAATAATGTAGATGAACCTATTCCATTAGGTAATGAGTGTAGTCTGATGATTAGCAGCAAGGTATTTTTTGACAACGTACTGCCTAATAGTTTGAACACCAACGGGTGGTGCCTGATTGGTATAAATCCAGGCAATATAACTGGAAGTTGGAATGCTAAATTTACTCAGGGAAATCTAGCTGCGAATGTTGATTTGAGTTCTTTAAATCATAGTGAGACTACATACTCTGGTGACGGTTATTGCACTAATAATGATTATAGTTATTTTGTGTCACAGGTAAATAATAGTGTTGATGGAATGACTTTATTTCCAAATACAAATGCTATAGGCCTAGAATTCCATCGTATAATGACACAATCTTATACTGAACATATAATAACTACCTATCCTAGTGGAAATACGGATGAAACGGATAATCCCTTAAGCACTGACTATACACTAGATATAAATGCAAATATGTCTATCGGAATTACTGGTACGGGTATGGAACAAAAGATTAGTATAAGCATGAGTGATGATTCCTGTGTTGTTTCAGGGCATCTTTCAGGAGGAGGACCTTGTGGCTGTGATGATTTGGATGCCCGGTTCAATCAACAAATAAACCAACAGCTACCAGGACAAATTGTTGGGCACATGAACATTAGTTTTAATGAGATTTCTCTTTTTGCCCTCAAGAACCTATTATTTGTAAACAATAATTATATTAATTTTAAATCAGCTAATATACCCGGAGATTTTCTTATTACCGGTAACTTTAATCAGTAGATTTGTAAAATCTTTTGGAACTTGCAAAAATCAGGCTGTACTACCCTTTCAAATGGTGGTATAGCTTGATTTTTCCACTATAAGCGGGATTTTTACTTGCTGCCTCAATATCTTCTTTTACCTCTCTATACATAACTTTTCGGCTATATTTTGAATACTTTTAGATTTGAAAAAGTTGATAAGAATTTAGAAGATTTTATTTAAAGATTCAGGAAGCACTGAGTTTGAAAAAGAAGTCATTTAGAGAATAAAGTGATTTTCTGATATTTCTAAATAAATTGGATTTTTGGGGTAAAATAATACTGGTTGGACATATCCGCTATAATCTGTTATTATAGCTGTATATTATTAAAAGGAGACCTGTCATGGATAATAAAGTATTTGCAAAAATCGGTAACAGAGAAATTACTTCACAAGACTTACAGAATTTTTTACAAAGTGTTGATCCTAAAATTGCTACTCAATTTACAAGCCCAGATGGCGTAAAACAACTCATTGCACAGTTAGCAGAGCAGGAACTGTTTTACTTGGATGCTATTGAAAAAGGATTAGAAAACGAAACTGAGTATCTTGAAGAAATCGAGAGAATAAAAGTAAATTTTCTAAAGCAATATGCTTTGAGCAAATTCCTTAAATCAGTAACTATCAACGAAGTTGAAGCCAAGAAATTTTATAACGAAAACAAGGGACTTTTTAATGAACCTGAATCAGTTAAAGCAAGTCATATTCTTGTTCAAGACGAAGCAACAGCCAATAAAATTCTCTCTGAAATAGACGAAGGCAAAAAGTTTGAAGATGCTGCAAAAGAGTACTCCACTTGTCCTTCAAAAGCTAATGGCGGAGATCTTGGATTCTTCTCCAAAGGACAAATGGTTCCTGAATTTGAAACTGCTGCTTTTGCATTGGACAAGGGTGAAATCACTAAAACTCCTGTCAAAACACAGTTTGGTTTTCATATTATAAAGCTTACAGGAAAAAGAGATGCCATGGAATTAACATTCAGTGAAGCAGAAGATAAGGTTAAAGCAGAGCTAATGGCAAAAAAACAGCAAGCAGAGTATTATAAAAAAGTTGACGAACTTAAAGGCAAATATGACGTTAAGTTATTTATATAACAAAGCCCTATTTCCATTAGAGGTAATTGCAGAAATATAACTTCCACTGTTTTTTGAAGGTCTGGCTCCTAAAAAGCCTTAGACACAAAAGTAGTGGAAGTTATATTTTATTGATCCCAAAAATTTATTCCCATCTTTGTATAAATTAGTCCTTGCTGGATAATAATTAAAATAAAGGATTAATTTATTTTTGAGTACATTCCTCCTTTCTAACCTACGGAGTCACGTCAAAAATCGGTTAAATCCTAATTACTAAGGAGGTATGTCAAATGGCCGATAAAACATTGGTATGCAAAAGTTGCAGTGCTGAATTCTTATTCACGGAAGGTGAACAAAACTTCTTCAAGGAGAAAGGCTTTCAGAACGAACCGCAGAGATGTTTAAGCTGTAGAACAAAAATCAAGAGTCAAAGACGAGGTCCAAGTAGTTTTCCTAAAAGCAAAGGCTTTGGGAACAGGTTTGGCGGCGTTGGACTAAACAGATGGTAAAAATGAGGAACCCCTAGGCTTCCCCATCTTTGATTACGCCCCTTTCGAATAATCTGAAAGTGGCAAAAGCTCTGGAGCTCTATGCCCCAGAGCTTTTATTTGAGAAATTTCGAAACAAATTATTTCGTAGGTTTACCAGATTCCTTTATATTCAGGCACCTGTTTATAATTACAATTGCTTCTGCCCTTTTAGTAAACGACTTTGGTTTGAATGTTTTATCCGTATATCCAGTTATAACTCCCAGAGAACTCGCTGTTCCTACATAATCCAAATACCATTCCCCAATATCCTTTACATCTGCGAAGTCAGCTTTATTGTCTCCACTTACCTTAAACTCGAAAGCTTTGATAGAAATTGCTGCTATCTGCTCCCTTGTACATTTTTCTAAAGGCTTAAACCTGCCATCATCAAATCCCTTTATTATATTCATGTCCTTTGCAGCGGTTATATAGCCCTTCGCCCATTCAGGTATATTCTTGTCATCCCTGAATCCAGATTGTACTTTGTCAGCAGGTTTAATACCCAGTGCCTTTAAAATCATTACAACAACTTCTGCCCTGTTAATCTCACAGTCCGGTCTTATGCTATTATCCTCGTATCCCGCAAGTATACCTTTCCAGTAAAGATTGATTATATCCTCCTTGGCCCAATGTCCATCTATATCCTTAAACGGGTGTCTTCCGTGATGTGTAGGTTTAATAGTATTTGTGGGCACAGGTGTTACTGTAGGCGTACTAGTTGGCGATGCTGATGAAGATGGTGTAGGTGACGGTGATAAGGTATGATATGGTGTATTAGTTCGTCCATGTAATCTTATCTTGTACTTCTCATTATAAATAATCGATTTATTTCCAAAGTAATCTATCCCCATAAACCTTAGCTCTGTATCTTTATTTAATACAATAGGCCCAACGTATTTTGTGCTGTTTTCGTTTGGCACACTATTATCTGTTGTGTAGTATATATCTGCAATCTCAGAGGAGTTTATTGTTATGCTTATAACAGAGTTATAACTTCCGCCTCCTGGGCGAGCATAAAGGATAGGAGGAGTAGAATCCTTGACATACCCGATTATTGGGTTCGTCCTTGTTTCTTCATTGGCATATGGGAAGTATACTGTTGCAAAGTTCAATATTTCAGTTCCTTCTTTCGCACCGGAATTTACCTTTATTGAGTACTCTGCATAACCTCCCTCTTTTGACTTGACATCTCCTGCAAACCACGTTATTGTCCTTGTTGCAGGGTCATAAATTCCTTTCGGAGCAATCTGCGTATTGTCTTTTGTACTGTACACAGGGCCAATAACAAGAGTTGTATCATCTAAATCCTTATCAAGCGTATCAGTGAAAAATACTCCAAAAGCTTCCCCTTGGCCTTCATTTTCAAATTCAACCTTATAATTAAGCTTTTCTCCCGGAGTATATGGTCCTGATGGTCCATATTTTGCATTAGGATCATGAGGGTACAGCACCTGACTTACCGTCCATTCTGCCTTACAACAAAACTGCGTATCATTATAAAGAAGTGCAGTAAACTTTGCAGTAGATAAAAACCTCACATTTATATACAAGTAATTAAAAGTATTCTTATCCACTTTACCTATTTCCCATGTTACTGTTCTTGCAGATGAACTAAATGAACCACCCGGAGACGCTGCCAAGAACTCCACCCCAGCAGGCACATTCAGCAATATTTTAACATTTTCCGCATAGTAGTCACCTGTATTTGAGTACTGAATACCTATATATCCGGTTTGCCCGGCACTTACGGTAGACGGTCCCCACATGCTCATTTTTAGTATCGGCTTTTGAATATTTTGAAGTTGGCCTTCATTGATAGAAAGCTTCATTTTCCACACAACATTGCTGAAATTTATCTTTCCTGAAATAGTACCCGATACAGCTCCTCTGATTATTCCATCCACAGAAATCAGGCCATCATCTGAAATACTGCTATATGCCCATGCAGTGCCTGAACCTTTAGAAGAACTATAAGAAATGTTTGAAAACCCCTCATTATTATAAGGACTGTTTTCATCAGCAATAAGAATATTTGTTACAACGGGATAAATGTTCAGACCTTCCTTGGTTTTTCCGCTGAAAGCACTTTGGTTGACTGATATACTTGTATCCCTAAGCTGGTCTATTTTCTCAATGTCAAATTTTCCAGTTACATTTAGTGACACTTGCGTGTTTTTTTTATTGAGTTTAGTTATAAGACAGTTACCTGAAAAGGTTCCATTTTGGAGACTAAATATTGCTTCCCTGCTTAAAGAACACTCCATCAACCCCTCTGCTTCTTCTCCTAAAAGTATGCACTTAACGTTTACATTTTTTCTTTCTGAATCAGAATAAAAAGTGTCCTTAACAATTCCGGAATAATGGGTACCGTTTAAAACAGCATTCCATTTTCCTTTGGCAATTCCGTTATACCTCAACTCACCACTCATTATAGTGATAAATTCGAGTTCGGAAAAGTTATATGTGCCAGTCATGTCACCGCTTACCTGACCATCATATGTGGTACATTTACAAGAAGTAACCTTCTCGATTTTAGTTTCCTGCTTGTTGTACACCCCTTGCATCCAATTTCCGGCTGCGTTCTGATCTTCAGCAGCTCCAAAGCATACTAGCATAGTATTGCACAGAAACACAACGGCAACCAGCATACAAGTCACTAGGGCAAAGTACCTCTTTTTTAACACAATTTGTTCCTCCACTTAATAATAATAAATTACCATTTACAGTATATTAGCTGATTGTGTTAAAGTTGACTTCTTTTACCACAAAAGTCATATCCTAAAGATTACATAAAATGGACAACCGAAAAACTCCACGAATTTTGTCCAAGCATTTTGCAGCAATTTATAATATTTTGCAACATCTGACAAAAAAGTATTTAGCGGACAATGCATTTTATGTTATAATATCTATGGATATTATAATAATTAAGGAATATGACTATTATGGAAGTTTTCAGAAATTTAAAAAAAACAAATCTTGAAAGCATAGATTTCATTTTCGAATTTGTAAGGTACTTATTTGTTGGTGGTTCTGCCTTTCTTGTCGATACAGGCGTCTTATTTTTAACAAAAAAACTTTTATTTTTCGACTTAGGAAAACCCGGTATATTAATAGCAACCGCTTTAGGTTTTATTGCCGGACTCATCTACAACTACATTTTATCTATTCTCTTTGTATTTAAAGGCGCTGAAGATAAAGTCAAAAGCAAACAGCTAAAGTCTTTTATTATTTTTGCACTTATAGGTGTTATTGGCCTTGGGCTTACTGAAGGTGGAATGTGTTTTGGCATTACACTTTTTGGAGACAAATACTACCTTATTGTAAAAATCTTCGTAGCATCCGTAGTGCTCTTTTGGAATTATATCGCTCGAAAAATATTTATATTCAAATAAATATATAATTTTTAAAGTTTTCAATAGTTGGAGGTCTGAAATGACAGAAATCAAATCGCAAAAACTAGCAATAATTATAGGTGCAGGTCCTGCAGGGTTAACTGCTGCGTATCAATTACTAAAAGATACAGACATAAAACCAATCATACTGGAGGAATCCGAATTTATTGGAGGAATATCCAGAACTGCACAATACAAAGGGAACAGAATGGATATCGGAGGACATAGATTTTTCTCAAAAAACAGCCAGGTTAATGATATATGGCAAGAGTTAATGCCCACTCAAGGCTCTCCTTCCAAAGACGACAAATTACTTGGAATAGAAAAACCATTATCCGCTGATGGCCCTGATCCTGAAAAGACTGATAAGGTTATGCTTGTTAGAAACCGTGTTTCCAGAATATTTTATTTAAGAAGCTTTTTTGACTATCCTATTTCAATAAAACCTGCAACCTTCATAAATATGGGCTTTATTCGTACTATGAAAGCAGGCTTTGGATTAATAGGGTCTTCCATCAAAAAACGTGAAGAAAAATCTCTGGAGGATTTCTACGTAAACCGTTTTGGCAGGTCTCTCTATGAGATGTTTTTCGAAGATTATACGGAGAAACTTTGGGGAGTTCACCCTTCTAACATATCTCCCGAGTGGGGTGCACAAAGGGTTAAGGAATTATCTTTAAGCAAAGCCATAATAGAAATGCTTGCGAAATTATTCAATAAAAATCACAAGAGCAATCAAACCTCTCTTATAGAACAATTTGTGTATCCTAAAAAAGGACCGGGCCAACTTTGGGAGATAATGGCTTCCGAAATAGAAAAAAAAGGCGGAGAAATCAGACTTAACAGTAGGGTTACTGGAATAAACACTGACAACAATACGGTAAAAGAGGTTGTCGTTACAGACCAAAACGGTAATAGCGAAGTACTTTGCGGAGATTTATTTTTCTCAACCATGCCTGTAAAGGATCTTATTCAATCTATGGGAGATACTGTCCCGGCAAAAGTTAACGAGATTGCTGCAAATCTGCCATATCGCGACTTTATTA
The DNA here is from genome assembly GCF_000179595.2 of Acetivibrio cellulolyticus CD2. NCBI lineage: Bacteria > Bacillati > Bacillota > Clostridia > Acetivibrionales > Acetivibrionaceae > Acetivibrio > Acetivibrio cellulolyticus. The sequence goes on from NZ_JH556657.1 coordinate 753,920, forward strand.
CAGTTGGCTTGTTACTCAAGAAACTAAAAATCAAAAATCAAACTAAGATAAAAACGGTTGGAAACATAGTACCCGATTGCTGGATTTACATTCAGGAAAGAGATGTAAAAATCGGAAGGCTGCAGATATTTAATAATTGGTCGCCTTATATGGTCAACGATAATGAAAACACCGTTTGGGTAGGCCTCGAGTATTTTTGTACCGAGGGTGATAAGATGTGGAATATGGCAAGTGAAGACTTTATTAAGTTTGCAATTGATGAGCTTGCTAAGATCGATGTAATAGAAAAAGATGATGTTATCGATTCTACTCACATCAGGGTCAAGAAAGCATACCCTGCATATTTTGGAACATACAGTGATTTCGATAAAGTCAGAGAATATCTGGACGGTTTTGAAAACCTCTACTGTTTGGGCCGAAATGGTCAGCACCGTTATAATAATATGGATCATTCCATGCTTACAGCTATCGAAGCTGTCAACCTGATTAAAAATAATAATCCTGATAAATCCGCTGTTTGGAATGTAAACACTGAGGAGGAATATCATGAGTCAAAATAGTAAATGGTATTCGTCTGTGCAGCTGTCTAAACATCCATTTATAGCACTTGGACTATTGTGTCTTTTACTCAACTTTTTGTTTACATTGAATGCGGAGAAATTCATTCAAGGCTTGAACTTAGGTTTAAAACCCATACCTGCAATGTTTTTAGTCGGACTTTTTATTATTTTAAGTACAGCAATATTTTTAAAAGTGAAAGGTAAGCTAACTACAAGAAACATTATAATTTTATTAGGCATCACATCTTTGTTGCTGCGTGTTATGTACATAATGTATACTCCTTACTATACAAGACAGCATGATTCTGACGGAATAGATAGTTCTGTGGGGCATATAGCGTATATACAGCATTTTTTTAATAACAACTTTATGCTGCCGGATTTTGATCCTAGAACTAAAACGCAATTTTATCATCCACCGCTTCATCATTTTATTTCTGCCCTTTGGTTAAAGTTTAATAGCGTTTTGGGAATGGAGTATGTCCAGGCAGTAGAAAACATTCAAGTTTTAACTTTATTTTACACAGGGTGTATAAACATACTATGCTATAAAATTTTCAAAGAGTTTTCATTAGAGAAATTGGGGTTGATTATACCTTTTTCTATAGTTTGCTTTCACCCTACATTGATTATTTTATCAGGCAGTATAAATAACGACGTATTATGCCTTACATTAATGGTGGCTGCAATACTTTTTACTATCAGATGGTATAAAAATCCTACAACCCTAACAATAATAAAAATAGCGGTTTCCCTAGGGCTATCAATGATGGCAAAATCCTCCGGATTTTTAATAGCTCCTGCTATTGCTGTTGTGTTCTTTTTTAAATTGTGGCAAAAAAGAGATATGTTTTTTAAGTTGATTGGTCAATTCGCAACTTTTGGTGTTATATGTATTCCTCTTGGTTTGTGGTGGTCGGTTTACAATTTTGTAAAATATAAAATGCCTTTTAATGCAATTCTACGTTTAGACATCTCACCTCAATATTTAGGTGACTGTTCGGTTATAACCAGGTTATTTGAGTTCAATCCTATTAAATTTGAAAATATTTATACTGGTTTTGGAAATCCATATAGAGATTCTAATATATTTATTGCTTTATTAAAGACCTCTGTGTTTGGGGAATTCAATTTGGGTAAAAAATTATATCAGTCTGTTATTTTCAAATATGCTATTCTACGTCAATATATTATTAGTATTAATTTCACTTATTTGCATTGTAATTACCATATTAAAAAAGTCAAATAAGCTTGATGCTCCATTAAAAGCATTTTTGAGTTTACTTTATGTTGTAACCATGGGATTATATATTAAGTTTTGCTTTGATTTTCCTCATGTATGTACACAAGATTACAGGTATATAGCTGCTACTTTTATTATTGGAGCACTTTCAATAGGTTTCTTTCTAAGCACTTTTCAAGATTCCAAGGCAAGATTTTCGAAGGTACTTGCAGCCTTTACTGTGTCCATTACATTTTGCTTTTGTGTACTTAGCATTTTGGTCTATACAATATTGGGATTACAAGTTTAAGCACAGAATGGAATTTCCTAAATTCCTTATATAAGTGCCAACTCTTAAAATTAAAAAACTGCGATGAGGTCCTGCAAGTGCAAACCTTATCGCAGTTTCTTTATTTTAGACACTGGTGCAATATACTGAATTATCTCAATTTTGATTAAGGCTCGTTACATTCTTGATTACTATAGTCTTTGTTCCGTCAGCATTACTGATTATCTCAAATTTATCTCTATCACCATAAAGGTCATAATCTATTAATACCTCAATATTATCATTAGTCTTAAGCCTTATCTTGCTTAGTTTTTTATCAACCCATTCCCGGTCTACTTCAAATTTCTCGTGAGTTAACCCCTTTTCCTTTAAATTATTAATGTACTCGTCCCGAAGTTCTTCTTTGCTTCCAAATACCTTGTTTGAAAAGGACTCTATGTCTATTTCATCTTCCTGATGGATTGCATCATTTACAAAGTTCCTTACTTCCTCCGCAAAGGGTTCTCCTTCCTTTGCCTTACTGCGAACCCAATTTTCAGTTTCTGTCTTCAAAATTTTTGTACATGTTTTGCTATCTAAAATTAATTCAGCGCCAAGAAAGGTCTGAAGAAAAAACTGTGCAACAGGCTCATCTGCATCTTTACCTATTTGATTATCGAGAATAACAAGTTCATGTTCACTGTAAACCGCAGGTGACAAAACAAACGCACATTTCTGTATTCTTTGATTCACGCCTGGCAAGCTTATATCCTGTTTTTTGATACTTATCTTAAACTTGCTTTCCACCATTTCAATGTCATGTATAAACGACACTGTGTAATCCATCTTCAAAATAGCAACTGCCGGAACATTATCATTTTCGTAAAGACATACTACTAAATCAGTTGAGGAAATACTGCTGTTCGTTTTCATTGCTCTGAAAAGCTGCCTTGCAATATCCTTTGAGCCTTCAAGGAAATACTCGTTGTCTGATGAAATCCTAAAACATACTTCCTTTACTACATTAAGCCCATCCTTAAAATTACCTTTTCTTGCATTGTCATCACTAATAGATTTTGAAATATGCTTCTCGAAAAATAGCTGAAGGTCTTCGTTTACATCCAATTCAAACTCATTTAGTATAGGTTCATTTGAATCCTTATCAAGCACATGAATAATCGCCTTTTTTATCTCAATAGCCAAGTGTTGACCCTCCTAAAACTCACAAAAACGGGGAAATATCTTCCCCGTTTCTAATTTCTTTTTATTTAATTATTATACTACACTATAACAATTGCGTGGTCAATTATAGTTTCATAAAAGTATTTTTATCTTTGACTCACTACTTAAATATCAGCCCTTCACTGCCTGCATCAATGAAGATATTGCTTCCTTCCTTATATTCACCTCTGAGGTAACGATCTGTCAGCTCATCTTCAATATATTTCTGTATTGTTCTTCTGAGAGGTCTTGCCCCGTATTTTTGGTCATAACCGATTTTTAAGATATATTCTGTAACAGCATCGCTTATCTCTATCTTTATGCCCTTTGGCTCAACTTCTTGAATTACTTCCTTAAGCATAAGGTCTACAATCTGTTTTAATTCATCCCTGCTCAGTTCATTAAACACGATTATTTCATCCAAGCGGTTTAAAAACTCAGGTCTGAATATTTCCTTCAATACTTCTTTAACCTTATTCTCAAGCGCGATATAATTATCATTTGCAAACCCTATACCATGTGCCTTAAGACTGGTACCGGCATTTGAAGTCATTATTATTACCGTGTTTTCAAAACTTACGGTCCTTCCATGACTGTCAGTTACCCTTCCATCCTCAAGTATCTGCAATAGCATGTTAAACACATCAGGATGGGCCTTTTCAATCTCATCCAGAAGAATAACAGAATAAGGTTTTCGCCTTACTTTCTCAGTTAACTGTCCGCCATCGTCATAGCCTATATATCCCGGAGGTGATCCAATCATCTTGGACACAGTATGCTTCTCCATATATTCAGACATATCAAGCCTTATAAGTGCATCTTCACTTTCGAACAGTTCAACGGCAAGGGCTCTGACCAATTCGGTTTTCCCAACTCCTGTCGGCCCAACAAAGATAAAGGAAGTCGGCCTCTTTTTCTTTTTAAAGTCTGCCCTATTACGTCTTATAGCCTTGGAAACACTTATAACCGCCTGTTTCTGTCCAACAACTCTCTTATGAAGCCTTTCTTCAAGGTTTAGTAATTTTTTTGCCTCAAGCTCGGTAAGCTTTTGAACAGGAATCTTAGTCCACGCTTCAATTACCTGCGCTACATCATCAACGGTTATTTCCATGGACTTATTCCTGGCCTCTATTTCACTTATCTGCTCACTAAGCTTACACTCTCTAACCTTAAGATCTGCAGCCTTCTGATATTCTTCAATAGAGTCTGCAGAAATTGCACTTTCCTTTTCTTCCTGCACCTTCTTAAGCTCTTCCTTAAGGGCATCAAACTCTACAAGATCCACGTTATTGATATTGGCCCTGGAACCTGCTTCATCAAGCACATCTATTGCCTTATCAGGCAAAAACCTGTCTGTTATATACCTTTCAGCCATTATTACAGATGTTCTGATTACCTCATCGGATATTTTAACCCTGTGATAGCTTTCATAATAGTCTTTAATACCTTTTAGTATTTCAATAGACTCTTCAATTGAAGGCTCATCAACCATAACCGGCTGGAATCTTCTCTCAAGCGCCGAATCCTTTTCAATGTGCTTGCGATATTCGTTTAGTGTAGTTGCACCAATAACCTGTATTTCACCTTTTGCAAGTGCAGGCTTTAAAATATTACCAGCATTCATGGCACCTTCTGCTTCGCCGGCACCCATTATATTATGCAGTTCATCTATTACCAGAATTATATTGCCAAGAGTTTTAGTCTCTTCAATTATGCCTTTCATACGGCTTTCAAACTGTCCTCTAAACTGTGTTCCAGCCACTATACTGGTTAAATCCAGGAGGTATACTTCAGTATTAAAAAGCTTTGCCGGAACCTGTTTTTCGGAAATCCTCACTGCCAGCCCTTCAGCTATCGCCGTCTTACCTACGCCAGGCTCACCTATCAGAACAGGATTGTTCTTATTTCTTCGGTTTAAAACCTGAATTACCCTGTCTATTTCCTTCTGTCTGCCAATAACCCTGTCAATTTTACCATCTTTAGCCTTTTCGGTAAGGTTTGAGCCATAAGAATCCAGGTACTTTTTCTTCTTTAACTGTTTTTTCTCCTGAGTCTTGGTTCTTGTATTATTTTTGCTGTCCTTATCTTCCTTTGTACCACCATCTTCCTGCGATTCTTTTGTTTCATCGACTTTATTGGAATTTGGCTCATTGCTCTTAAACAATGTTTTATTAAAAAGATTCAGGAAAGGGTTCTGATTATTAGCTGGCCCTGGTTCTGAAACTGCACCGTTCAAATTATTGATATCTATATCCTCAAAAAGACTTCCCATTTGCTTGTTCAGATCTTCCATTTCCTCATCAGATATACCTGTCTGCTCAATAATCTGGTTTATTGGCTGTATACCTTGTTTTCTGGCACAAGAGAAACACAAACCTTCCTGGGTTTGCTTGCCATCTGTAATTTTTGTTATAAATACCACTGCTATATTCTCTTTACACATAGAACACATCATCATTTTCGTCATCTCCAATCACAAGAGCGCCAGTAGATCCAAATACATTCATTATTAACGTATGCTGATAACCTTTGTATTATTTCAGCATAAAATAATCTATGACAAACTCAAATCTCTAAATATATTTATATAAAGTATACCACACTAATTTTTTACGGTCTAACCACAAAACCTTATCTCACCATTATTGATTGGATAACTAACTTAATTTAGCTCTAAGTTAAGATAAATACCTGTGCCTTAATCCAAATCGCTTAACTTTACTTAGAAGTAAAATATAAAGTATTTTTTAGGTATTGTACAATATATACCTCAAAATATAAATAATGTCAATATCAGGCTTTTATTAATTCTTCAGAATTTTTTCGAGGAACTGTCCGGTATAGGATTCTTTAACCTTTATAACCTCTTCCGGAGTTCCCTGAGCAACTATATTTCCACCCATATTTCCCCCATCAGGACCCAAGTCAATAATATAGTCCGAAACTTTTATAACATCCAGGTTATGCTCAATAACCAAAACGGTATTTCCAGCATCAACAAGTCTTTGAAGGATATCAATAAGTCTGTGCACATCGGCAACATGGAGCCCTGTAGTTGGTTCATCCAAAATATACATAGTCTTGCCCGTACTCCTCTTTGAAAGCTCGGTAGCAAGTTTGACCCTTTGTGCTTCGCCTCCCGATAAGGTTGTTGAAGGTTGTCCGACTTTGATATAGCCAAGTCCAACATCATTTAAAGTTTCAATCTTTTTGTGTATTTTCGGTATATTCTTAAAAAACTCCACAGCATCTTCAACTGTCATATCAAGGACTTCTGAAATATTCTTGCCTTTATACCGAACTTCTAACGTTTCCCTATTGTACCTCTTGCCCTTACATACTTCACAGGGAACATAAACATCAGGTAAAAAGTGCATTTCGATCTTATTAATTCCATCGCCGTTGCAGGCCTCACATCGTCCGCCTTTTACATTAAAACTAAACCTGGAAGACTTATAGCCTCTCGTTTTAGCTTCCGTCGTTCCTGCAAAAACTTCTCTTATCAAATCAAATACTCCTGTATAGGTTGCCGGGTTTGACCTTGGTGTACGTCCTATAGGTGACTGGTCAATATCAATTACCTTGTCCAGGTGCTCCAAACCATTTATACATTTATGTTCACCCGGATGTTGTTTTGCACCGTTCAATTCATTTGCAAGCTTTTTATACAGTATTTCATTTACCAAACTACTTTTCCCTGACCCGGAAACGCCTGTAACAGATGTAAAAACTCCAAGAGGTATTTTTACGTCTATGTTTTTCAAATTATTCTCCCTGGCACCAACTACTTCCAGCCATTTTCCGTTCGGTTTGCGGCGCTGCTTCGGTATTTCTACCTTCTTTGTTCCACTTAAGTATTGCCCTGTTATAGAATTGGGATTGCTTTTAATCTCTTCTACAGTTCCCTTTGCAATAATCTCGCCGCCATGCACTCCTGCACCCGGACCTAAATCTATAATATAGTCTGAAGCATACATTGTATCTTCATCATGTTCAACCACTATAAGTGTATTCCCTAGGTCCCTCAATCTTCTTAAGGTTTTAAGAAGCCTTTCGTTGTCTTTCTGATGAAGCCCGATACTCGGTTCATCAAGAATATATAAAACCCCCATAAGCCCTGAGCCTATTTGTGTAGCAAGTCTAATTCTTTGAGCTTCGCCACCCGAAAGTGTCCCTGCTGCCCTTGATAATGTCAGATACCCAAGACCCACATCAACCAAAAATCCCAGTCTTTCTTTAATTTCTTTGAGTATCTGGTGAGCTATAAGCCTCTCACGTTCAGAAAGTTTCAGGTTGTCAAAGAAGCTCTTTGTTTCCCCAATTGAAACGGAGCATATCTCGTGGATATTCCGGTTGCCTACCGTAACAGCCATAGATTCTTTTTTCAGCCTTGCCCCCTTGCACTCAGGGCAAATATCATTACTCATATACTCTTCATAATATTGCTTCATGCTTTCCGACTGAGTTTCTTTATATCGCCTCTCCATACTGTTTATAACACCTTCAAAAGCTGCCATAAAAGAACCTTTTCCGTACTCTCTCTCATAGTCTACCTTGATTTTTTCACCTTTGTTACCGTAAAGAATGATGTCCACAATATTCGGTGGAAGTTCCTCCACTGGTGTATCTACACTAAATTTATAGTGGCGGGCAAGAGCGTTTATATACATTCTGGCATAACCATCGCCACTTGCTATATTCCATCCATTAGTATTTATAGCTCCTTCAGCCAATGATTTGCTTTTGTTTGGAAGCACAAGATCAGGATCAATTTTGAGCAAAGCTCCAAGCCCACTACAAGTAGGACATGCACCAAATGGATTGTTGAACGAGAACATCCTTGGTGTAAGGTCCTCCATACTTATACCACAATCACTGCAAGCAAAATTCTGACTGAATAAAAACTCTTCCTTGCCTACTACATCTACAACAAGCAATCCATTGCTTAGCTTAAGAACTGTTTCCAAAGAGTCTGTGAGCCTCTTTCTCATATCAGGTCTTACTACAAGCCTGTCAACGACAATTTCGATACTATGTTTTTTGTTCTTGTCCAGATTTATCTCATCGCTAACCTCATAAATTTCTCCATCGACTCTAATTCTAACATATCCACCTTTTTTTATATCCTCAATCAGCTTGTGATATTCGCCCTTTCTTCCTCTTACAACAGGGGCTAGAAGCTGTATCTTTGTACCTTCCTCCATGTCCATTATGTTGTCTGCCATCTGATCTACCGTCTGTTGGGATATCTCTTTCCCGCAGATATGACAGTGAGGCACACCTATTCTTGCGTACAAAAGTCTGAGATAGTCATATATTTCAGTAACAGTTCCAACAGTGGAACGCGGGTTTCTACTGGTTGTCTTCTGGTCAATGGATATTGAAGGAGACAAACCATCTATATAATCAACATCAGGCTTTTCCATCTGCCCTAGAAACATCCTGGCATATGAAGACAGTGACTCCATATAACGTCTTTGACCTTCAGCATAAATAGTATCAAACGCAAGAGAAGACTTACCAGAACCACTAAGTCCTGTAATAACTACAAATTGATCTCTTGGTATCTCAATATCAATATTTTTTAAATTGTGCTCCCTGGCACCTTTTATAAAAATTTTATCTCTCATCATAAAAAACACACTCATTTCCAGTTAACATTAAAATCGATATATATTATATCAAATATAAAGAAAAAAGCAAACATCAGTTCGCCAGTATTTTGTCTTTATAAGTTCGAAAACAAATAAACCAGTGCTCGCACAAGGCTCACACCGGTTCATTTATCTTAATATTTATTTATATTATATACCAATTAATTATTTTCAAACTGGAGCTTCACTCCTAAAGTATCTACCAGGCTCTTTACTGAATCAAAATGAATTTCTTCTCCATTATTATTGGTTGCATAAAATTTAAGGGCACGCTGACTCCTGCCAAAGTCTATGTATTCAAGTGTAACAGTGTATGGCGAAATACTTACAACTGTCTTTCTCAAAACACCTTTGTCATGTTCCATCATTTCCTTTACCACAGACCCATCAACCCTTTTCAATGCACTAACAAGGTCCTTAAAATTAATATCTTTCATAACTTGCCCCTCCTTTAATTTTTTACAAAATGACATAGGTAAACAAACATACATACATGGAATAATAGGGGATTTAAGAATTATTGTCTTGAGTAAAAAAGATTTAAATGAATTTGGTAATTAACTGCAAACACTAAGAAGGGAATTTTTAGCTTGTAGTAATATTTTATCATAAAATCTTAATAAAATAAAGATATTTTTTCAGAATTTTTTCCATTTTTATTATTATGCTGTGAATCTGCCTCTACCAAGGCACCTTCAATTTCTCCTTTAATAACAGCAAAAGGGCGCAGCTCCTACTTTATAGTAGTTAAAACTGCTCCCTTAAAACATCACTTCATGCCACAATACACTTACTTATAAACCAAACTTACTTTTCAGTCCATTAAGCTTATCTCTTAACTCAGCAGCTCTTTCAAACTGCAAATCTGCCGCTGCCTTTTTCATTTCTTTTGTTAATCTGTCAATGATAGCCTGAGCCTCACCTTGACTTATAACCTCTTCTTCTCTACGTACAGAATACTCTGAGCTTTCCTCCGCAGCCTTTGTTGCTTCAATTACATCTCTTACACTCTTTTTAATACTCTGTGGAATAATCCCGTGCTCCTCATTATACTCTACTTGCAGCTTTCTTCTTCTATTTGTCTCACTTATAGCCTTTCTCATTGATTCAGTAACTGTATCAGCATACATTATTACTTTTCCTTCTACATTTCTAGCTGCCCTGCCGATAGTTTGTATCAGAGAAGTCTCAGATCTTAAGAATCCTTCCTTATCAGCATCAAGAATGGCTACTAGAGAAACCTCCGGCAAATCCAGCCCTTCTCTTAATAGATTTATCCCAACTAAAACATCAAATACTCCCAGTCTCAAGTCCCTTATAATCTCCATCCTTTCAATTGTCAGAATGTCGGAATGGAGATATTTAACCTTAAAATCCAACTCCTTAAGGTAATCCGTAAGGTCTTCGGACATTTTCTTTGTCAGGGTAGTAACAAGAACACGTTCATTTTTTTGTATTCTCTCATTGATCTCTCCAATAAGATCATCTATCTGCCCCTTTACTGGTTTTACTATAATTTCAGGGTCTATAAGCCCGGTAGGTCTTATTATCTGCTCAACTATCTGCTGTGAATTATTCCTCTCGTATGCAGCAGGTGTAGCACTAACAAAAACAATCTGATTTATCCTCTCCTCGAACTCATTAAACTTCAAAGGCCTGTTATCAAAGGCCGATGGCAGCCTGAATCCGTAATCAACCAGCGATTGCTTTCTCGATCTGTCCCCATTATACATAGCACCTACCTGCGGAACAGTAACATGTGACTCATCAATCATCATCAGGAAATCATCCGGGAAATAATCTATAAGCGTATAAGGGGAACTCCCGGGTTCTCTACCGCTAATATGTCTAGAATAATTCTCAATTCCCTGGCAAAAACCTACTTCCTGGAGCATCTCAAGATCATATCTTGTTCTCTGCTCAAGCCTTTGGGCTTCAAGCAGTTTACCATCTTCCTTGAGTTCTTTCAGACGTTCCTCAAGCTCTTTTTCTATATTTACCATTGCTTTTTCCATTTTTGACCGTGTAGTCGCATAGTGGGAAGCAGGAAATATAGCAGCATGTGACATTGAGCCTAGTATCTCACCAGTCAGGTAATTTATTTCAGTTATCCGATCTATCTCATCTCCAAAAAACTCTACACGAATTACCTTGTCGGAAGAATATGAAGGAAATATCTCCAGAACATCTCCTCTTGCCCGAAACTTCCCACGTTTGAAATCTATCTCATTTCTTTCATATTGTATTTCAACAAGCTTTCTGATAATCTCATCCCTATCCTTTTGCATCCCCTTTCTCAAGGAAAGCATAAGGTCTGTATAGTCTTCAGGATCACCCAGACCATAAATACATGAAACACTGGCAACAATAATTACATCTCTTCTTTCGAACAATGCAGCAGTAGCCGAGTGTCTAAGCTTGTCTATCTCCTCATTTATTGAAGCATCCTTTTCAATGTAGGTATCTGTGGTTGCAATATATGCTTCAGGCTGATAATAGTCATAATAACTGACAAAATACTCAACTATATTGTCCGGAAAAAACTCCTTAAACTCACTGCAAAGCTGCGCAGCGAGGGTTTTGTTATGAGCAATTATCAGGGTTGGTTTTTGCACTCTTTCAATTACGTTAGCCATTGTAAAGGTCTTACCCGAACCGGTAACACCTAAAAGGGTTTGTCCCTTAAGTCCTCTGTTAATACCTTCACACAACTTATCTATAGCTTTAGGTTGGTCCCCGCAAGGTTTGTATTCAGATGCAATCTTAAATTCAGGCATAATTATTACTCTCCCAAAATTTTAGTTTAATCTATTATATCATATTGAATCAGATATTCAAACATACGTTTGGGATATTTCCGCAATGAATAATAGCTAAGGAGGAGTGCGTATGGATAATACGTGTGAATTTACACACTTAGAAGCTAACCTTGATTATTAAGCCAAATCTATGTAATAATGAATCCATGCATTGATCATTCCAAGGAGGTCGGCATGAAAATACTATTAGCTCCCGATTCGTTCAAAGGCTCTCTTTCCTCTTTAGAGGTTATAAATATCATAGAAGAGAGTGCAATAAAACATTTTGAAAAAATAGAAATAATAAAAGTACCTATAGCAGATGGCGGCGAAGGGACAGTTGAGGCGATAGTTTTAGCTGCAAACGGCAAATATGAGACTGCCTGGGTTGTTGATCCACTTGGTAGAAAGCTAGAAGCAAAATACGGTGTTATAAATGGAAAAACGGCTGTAATAGAAATGGCTCAGGCCTCCGGTTTGACTTTGCTTAAGGAGGATGAAAGGAATCCTTTAAAAACTACTACATTTGGAACGGGCCAACTAATTAAGGATGCACTTGATAAAGGATATAGAAGCTTTTTGATAGGTATTGGCGGAAGTGCAACAAATGATGCAGGGATTGGTGCTGCACAGGCGCTTGGAGTGAGATTCATGGATAGCGATGGAGCTGATTTAGGATTTGGAGGACAGTTTTTATCAAGACTTGAATTATTTGATATGAGCGGAATTGACAATAGGATTAGGGAATCGGACATTACTGTTATAAGTGATGTTACAAATCCGTTAACCGGACAGACAGGTGCCACAAGGGTATTTGCAAAGCAAAAAGGTGCCAAAGAAGAAATGATTTTGGAGCTGGAGAATGGAATGAATCATTTCGCAAAGATAGTAAAAAGTCAGCTCGGTATTGATATTGACAGTATCAAAGGTGCAGGTGCAGCGGGCGGATTAGGTGCTTGCCTTGTTGCCTTCTTTGGGGCCAATATCAAATCCGGAATTGATACAATTTTGGATATTGTTGATTTTGATGGAAAACTTGAAGATGTTGATTTGGTAATCACGGGTGAAGGTAGGATAGACAGCCAATCAGCGTTTGGAAAAGTACCTGTAGGCGTTGCAAAAAGATGCGTTGAACATGGTGGAGCGGGTTCAAAGAAAATTCCGGTGATTGCACTGGTTGGTTCAATCGGTGAGGGTGCTGAAGCGGCATATGTGCATGGAATAGATTGTATTATTTCGTCTGTCCGAGAACCTATGCCTTTGGAAAAGGCTATTAGTAATGCTGACCAGAACCTAAGGCAAGCTGCAGATGACCTGTTCAGATTGCTGAAATGTGGAATTCATTTAGGGAGATAGTTCTCAAAATTATAAAAATGGGACTCCAAACTCCAAAATTCCTTTGATATTTTTCGTCCCATGCTCTTAAAAGCCCCTAAAAAAGGCTATATCAATTTATCACTATCCTCGTATTCTAATTAGTTAGTTTAAATCTTTTTCTCGTTTGATGTTCTTCATCAAGCATAGCTTCTCTTGCTGGAATTCCCGTAAGTTCACCTAATTCATTCTGTGCTTCAATTACTCTTTCTAACCATAATTGTTTATAATCATCAAAATTTCGGCAGTTTTTTGGTATAAAAATTGGTTCTCCAAACATTAAACGATTCTCGGCCTGTTCAACAGCTTGCTCAATAAAAGCCGGCAGAACAGGAATACCCAGTAATCTAGCTAACCAGAATGCTCCTGACTCAATATCTTCTGCTCTATCTTTATTTATGTCATAAATTGTTCCTTGAGAGAATATCAGAAAATGCTTTGGTTTTTCGCCTTCATTAAACCACTTTGATGCAGATTTCATTGCCGCCATTGATCCAGCAAGACTTTTACGGTCAACTGGAATAACCTTTTCCATCTCTAATATCGGCATTAATTCTTTAGGTATGGAAACACCATTAAAGCAATTTTCTTTGGCGAAAACAAATATCTCCGGATAAGTATTTATACTTTGATGCATAAGTTCATAATAATAACTCATTATTATCGGAGCATCAGAATCAGTTAAATGATTAGTTGCTAATATATAAGAAGTTGTAGCAAAATCTTCAGGTAGATTATACGCTTTAAAATTATATACTTTTAAAATCATTTTCTTTACTTCAATTAACCTATTTCTTAGTTTTTCCGGATTATCTATAATATTTAATATTTCTTCTTTGGCATCCTCATTAAATAATGAACTGGCATTAAACAAATGCATAACATTCCCCCACATTAGTCGAAATTTAATTCTATCCTATACATCGAAATTATTTCTTATTTACATAATAATCTTAATTCACATTTTATTTTTATATATTATATCATATTAAATTAGATATCCAATATACCTTCGAGATATTAATAAACTTTGTCTCACCGACATTCAATTGTTTTTTATTAATATGCTGGCCAAGCAATAAGTTTCAAGTTGTTTCAATAATTATGCATATTACGATTGCATGTATTATAAAGAAGTTTTTAGCATGAAAGATTAAAAAGTATGATACAATTATTGTTAATTAAGAAGAATTTATTTTAGGTTAACATGTATGAATTTGAAAATAAGACAAACTACAGTTACATATGTGGCAATTATGTCGCTAATGGTAAGTTATCGGAAAGATGAGACAAGATAGAAACGCCTATGAAGTTTATATTATAGATTGTGGTTATTTGAATGCTCAAGATCCAAATGCAAAAATATCAAACTTTAAAAATTGGGTTGAAGAAGGATGTCCTGATGAATCAGAATCTAAAGAATATATTGATATAATTGGGCTTAGAGATCACTCAGTATCATATATAGAACCATATGATGTAATTTTGGTTAGTGCTCCTAAAAATGGTTCAAAAGATCTTCTTGTAGCCAAACAACAAACTAAGAAATTTAAACGGCTGACATCGTGTCAGCCGCTGAGCTTCGAAGGCACAACTTTACGAATAATCCCTCTAGCCCACAGCGTTTCTCGGGCGCAGTTGCGCGCTGACGAGGGTTATCACATGCAGTATATCAGCATTACACCGTTTCGCCGGCCGCACAGCGGCTCTCACGGGTCTTTCTAATGGGTCCGGCTCAAACGGCTTGGGGCATGTACACGTTAGCTGCAATCGGACACAATGGTGCCATCCTTAGTTTAATTTTATTAGTATACTAGTATGTGCTGTAATATTTGTTGTTTTATTTTAAGTAATATTTGTGATAAAATAAATACATAAAGAATATTTTTAGGAGTTGATATTATGCCTAATATAAGGCCTGTATCTGATTTGAGAAATTACAATGAAGTTTTAAAGGAGATTGCAATTGATGAACCTGTATTCTTGACTAAAAACGGAAGAGGCCGCTATGCAATTATTGATATGGCTGAGTACGAAAAGATTAGAGCGACTATAAAACTGTTATCTCAACTTTCGGATGCTGAAAAAGCAGTAAAAAGTGATAAAGACTGGCTTAGTGCTGATGATGTTAGGAAAATCTTGGGGGAATAATCTTTGCATACATTAAGAATAAATCCTTTAGCGTTACAAGATTTGAAGGAGATTAAAGAGTATATTGCCACCGAACTTGATAACCCTAAAGCTGCAAATAGGATAATTGATAAGATAATAAGTAAATACGAGTCGTTAGCCGAATATCCATTTATAGGGAATGAATTAAGCGTAAAAATAGGTATTAGTACAGATTTTCGTTTTTTAGTTTGTGAAAAGTATATTATCTTTTATAAAGCTGATGAAACAAATGTTTATATATATCGAATTTTATATGGTTCAAGAGACTATATTAGAGTTTTGTTTGGTGACATTGATAAAAGTGGGATTTGAGGGGTGCACATTCTGTGCACCTCTGAGTTTTATGATCAGCCAGTGGTTGAGAATAAAGAAAAGAAGATATAGAAAATTTAAAATCAGAAATAAATGTTTTACAGGGAGAATTAGAAAAGAAGAATACAAGATTACTCAGTTTAAAACAATAATGAGGTGATTGCTATAATTAATAAGCTATTTGAAATTTTTATTCTTATATTTGGAATATTAATAGTCTGGTTTTTTTGTAATATAGCATGTCAACTACGAAACTATAGTTTCGGACATAGGTTTGTAAAAGCATTTGTGGCTGAAAACAGTTTTCAACGCGCTTTTACTATATTACATAGATGGTTTGATGAAGACATAGATTCTTTAGATTTGAATAAGATAACGTATATTGGTTTCTTTAATGTTATAATATGTATAATTATAGGTATTGTTGTTATACCATTTTCATTAATTACTTATTTTTTTAATCATTCACTTGCAATTTGGATTTATTTATATTGGTGTGGTGGATGCTTTCTTTTAAGTTTACTTGCTTTTTTCTTGCAGGTAATAGATAGTATTCTAAATGCTATTTTGAGATACTTTAATAAGTAAAATATCAGGCCTGTATCTGATTTGAGAAATTACAATGAAGTCTTAAAGGAGATTGCAATTGCTGAACCTGTATTCTTGACTAAAAACGGAAGAGGCCGCTATGTATAAAATTTAAGATTAGAGTCATCCCTGTGAAGACCGTTCAAAATCAAATAATATTATAAGGTGAAAAGATATGAATATTGAAAATTTATTGACTATGACAAAGAAGGACATAATTGACACAAGAAGTTTGGCTGCCTTTATTGATTTTATATTTATTGCTATCTTGACGCTCATAGTAGGTTCAGTTGTAAACTCTAGTAATGCATTAGTAATTGTACTAAGCTATATTGCGATCGTATTATTATATTTTATATCATTTGAAAGTCTTTTGGGATTTACGATAGGTAAATTTATTCTTGGAATTAGAGTGATAAATAATGAGTGTGGAAAACCTACTACTTGTCAATCAGCAGTTAGAGCCTTGTTTTGGCTTATAGAAGTAAATCCAATCTTAATAATAACTTTATTTACATTTATTATTGCAAGAAACAGCAAGACCAAACAAAGATTTGGCGACAAAGTATCTAATGTATATGTTGTAAGGAAAAAGGATTTGAAGCAGTTTTTATCAAATGAAAATTATCAAAATATGAGTTCTGAAGCGTTTGATTACCATTTTAATAAACCTAAAGTTAAAATTAATAGGCTTCTTCAAATGCAAGTTCTTCAAATCCTGTCTTCAATTCTGCCATTGGTACTTTGTTTTTTCCTCTTATATTGATAACCCTTAACAAGGCAACATATCTTTTCATCCACTCACCCATCTTCACAAATTCTGTTTTGACACATAGTCTATATCTTTCGTCCGATATATCTACATACCTTTTTTCTATACTTCAAATAGTCTTTCCCAAATGCGTTTACCAGAAACGCTTCTTCTACATTCACAATTTGCAAGTGCAACATAACAACTGCCAGCAATGTTATTGCAAACAATCCCCAATTAAAGAACATAAAAAGGATCGATAAATAGATTAAATCAAAGCCTAAAAAAGCAGGATTTCGACTAAAAGCATATATCCCTGATGTCACAAGTTCTGTTTTTTCATCTTTTGGAACACCTGCTCGCCAACTATCACGCATTGTAAGCACCGATACTGTAAACACAGCAACTCCTAATATACCCAATATGCCACCTACTACTCTTAGCCATGTTAAATCAATATGTGTAGTACTAATAATGCTAATCAGTTCAACAACAGGAACAATTAATGTCACAATTTTGAGTGTAATCTCTATGACTTTTACGAATCCCTCTTTCCCCTTGCCCAAAAGATTGGTTTGTATCCCTTGCTTTCGTTGGCTAAAAAATTTACTAAAATACACGCTGTAAAACATAATTAATATCAATACTGCAATCATTTGATATACCATATCGTAACCTCCAAATTCTTCATTGTCTCTTGCCCATCTTCGTATATTATTTTTCAAGGTCAACGATAAAATCCTGTATAAGTTTGCTGCACTCGTCAGGCTTTTGCACATAAATCAGATGATCTCCGGGAACACAAGCGACCGTGCAATTTCCCATTTTCTCCGCGTAGGGATGGATGGTCTCCTGTCTGCCTTTCTTGCAGTTATCCAGTATCTTTTTTGCTTTCTCGTCATCTTCCTTGTAGTTCGTAGGCCACTTTGGCATATCAAGACCGTTTTTTTCTATCTGTCGGTTCACCCATTTACCATTTTCGTTCAGTTCTTCAGCTGTCTGAAACCCCCAGCTTGCACAGATATATAGTTTTGGGATGTCATTTGTGACAATTTGATTAAATGCATTCTGTGCATTTTCTGTGAGCATACCGGTCTCGGATATCAGAGCAATGGAATCCAATGTCATCAGGGAAAGGGTATCACTGAGGCGCTGTTCTTCTTCGGAAAAATTGTCAGGATACAAATAACTATAATCTCTCAACACATATCTGTTGAAACCAAGTTTTGCAAGAAACGCGTATGCCTTATCGCCAAAATTCGGACTAAACTCTGGTTCTTCTTCAAAGGCATTTTCATCTAACTGACTACCGTCAAGAAACACCACCGCTTCTATCTCCTTAGGATACTTACTTGACCAATAGTTTGCATACGCTCCACCAACGGAATGCGCAGCAAGGATGTACGGTGCTTGAATATCCGCACTTTTGAGTGCTTTGCGGTAATCCTCCACGATATATTCAAGTGTCATCTCGCTATCTGTATCATCACTTAAGCCATAGCCAGCACGATCAACAAATACTACTAAATTATCCTTTTCAAGACTTTCTGTCATTTGTCTTTCCGTAACGGAATAATCTCCCATACCAAGGCCTGCCAATGAAACAATCGTATGACTGCCTTGCTCATTTCCAAATTTCGCAACATTCAGCGAATAGTCCCCTACCGATACAGGATTATAATACCCCTTTTCTTTCAGCAGTTCCAGTTCACTCTTTGATTTATTACGATGAACTATAAATGTCGCCAAGGTAAATAAAAGCAAAGCGGCGAGCAATACTACCAAAATCCCGATACCTATTTTTCCGATTTTTTTAAGTTTCATGTATATCTCCCTAGAAAATTATGACTTATATGGACAAATTGGAGTTTGTTAACTCGATAATTGTAGAACGACAATTTAGTTTCCTCTAATTTCAAGAAATTACTGCAAATTAAATTCTGGTTTTTACCTAAACATCTGATTTTACTTTGCCGCAATCCAGGGCATTTTTTTATTAGTTACCTCTTGACCTTTGTAATCATATTTTTTATATTTTTATTATAACAAAAAAGAGAAATCCACTCACCACAGTCTCTTTCTCTTAATTGTTCATGCTAATAAAAATTAACACAAAAATAACAAACATACTATTATGATAAGAGTTTTTAACCTGTTCTGCAAGATAAAATTTATTAATATTTCTGCTAAGGATTTTTTCTTAAATCCATGTCAGGATTCATAATATCAGAATTCAAGTGTCCTTGTTGTAAAACAAAGCATCCTGACTGGAAGAAGCATTCTCAATACAACCGTTATCTTGTTTCTTTTGAAAACGGGTGTGTTGTATATTATCAAATTACTGTTACAAGATACCAATGTTCATCTTGTGGGCATACCCATGCAATACTACCGGAATCTATCATTCCATACTGCTCATACAGCTTTTTGTTTATTCTTGCAGTTATGAGAGATTATTTCAACAGATCAATCACAGTAACAGATATCTGTGCCAAATATAATATTTCTGTTTCCACTCTCTACTCATGGAAAAGCTTGTTCCTAAATCAAAAGAAAATTTGGATTGGTCTTCTTGAAGATGCTTGTACATCATCAATACAATTTCTGAATTCAGAAAACCTTTTATATAAACTTGAAGAATTTTTTCTAATTGCAGGTGTTTCATTCCTGCAAAATGCTCACATCAAAAAAGCTAAATATAATCCGCCATAAAATCGGTTCATTTTTGTATTTTATCTTTCACATAAAATCGAAATTTATTTATGCTTTGTCCCCTGTTATTATGTGAGCAGGAGGTGATTTGTGTCATGAATGACACTTTTAATGACAAAAAATATAGTGAAGCCGTGGAAATTGCACATATGCGTTTTGGTGCTATAGCTCCTGTACTACAGGGGTTGTTTGCTGAGCCTACAAAAACAGCTTATTACAAAAAGATTGCTGAGAAAGCATTTAAAATGCCAAATGGGAAAGAGCTACTTTATAACTACAATACATTTGAAAAATGGGAGGCTCGTTACAACAGTTCCCTCGCATTAATGCAACATTAATATACAACAAGCTTATTGAGGACGGTTTTATCAAACAATCAGAAGTATCTGTTTCAGCTGTACAAAGATTCATTAAGAAAAACGACCTAAAATCTGCAAGAAATCCTAATATGAAAGACCGTAAGGCTTTTGAAGAAGAATTTCCTTGTGACATGTATCAGGCTGATACTTGCCATAGTATCTACATAACTGAAAACGGAGTAAAACGTAAGACATATCTTTTTCATATTGTTGATGATCATTCAAGACTAATTGTTGGTGCGCGCTTCTTTTACAACGACAATGCATACAACTTTCAACAGGTTTTAAAAGAAGCTATAGCTCGTTACGGTCTTTGCAGAAAAATTTATTGTGACAATGGTTCTACCTATGTGAACAAGCAATTGAGCCTTATTCTTGGTTCCCTTGGCATCATAGAAATACACGCTCCTGTTAGGGATGGTGCTGCAAAAGCTAAAGTAGAAAGAAGTTTTCGCACCATTAAGGATACTTGGCTGAATGGATTTGATCCATCTGGAGTAAAATCTCTTGAACAATTAAACCGCTTGCTGACCGATTATGTCAGAATGCGTAACAATTCATTCAACCGTGATATTGGTGAAACACCTATGGAACGCTACTCACGCCATATTAACCAGATCAAATTCCCACAAAACCGGGAATGGCTTGATGAATGTTTTATGAATCGTACAATACGCAAGGTCAATAATGATTCTACAGTTTCGATAGATTCAATATCCTATGACGTACCTATGCAATTCATCCGTATGAAAGTAGAAATCCGCTACCTACCTGATGATATGAAAAATGCTTACATTTTATACGCCGGTAAACGCTATTACATAAGACCTACAAATAAATTGGAGAATTCCCGTACAAAGCGTGAAAACACTCCAGTTATAGACTACTCAAAGAACGGGGGCTTTAAAGATGTATAAACAGTATTATGGTCTGACTTTTAATCCTTTTGACAAATCTGCACCAATAAAAACAGCCTTTCAATCAAGAGATCATGTTGAAATGCAGAACCGACTTTCCTTTCTGAAAAACACTCGCGGGATAGGACTTTTTACTGCTCCACCAGGTATGGGAAAGACTCACGCATTACGTTGTTTCGCAGACAATCTTAATCCAAATCTCTGCCAAATGAGTTATACTTGCCTTTCAACAATCAGTGTGACAGAATTTTACCGCCAGTTATGTGCACAACTGGGACTGGAACAGTCCAGACGAAAAACAGAAATGTTCAAGTCAATCCAGTATCAAGCTATTCTGATAAGATTAAAGGCATAGATATTTTAGGCGTTTCACAAACCAATTCGGAAAGCTTGGCTCAATAAAATTGAATTTAGGCCTGACTCTGTGATGATAGACTGCTTTGAAGTGATATAACTTTTAACTTGACAACAATGTGCTTTTTTAGTGAGAACAATTTGTAGTCCTGATTTTAATTTGACGTTATATTATCATTTCTAACTGAAAACAATTTGATGTCAGGCCTGATTTCATTGTGACGTTCAACAATCTAACATTAACAAATACGATATTAAGAACTATATATTACATTTGTATTTTAGGATTTGCAGAAGAGCTTATTTTTAGGGGATATTTGCTAGAAAGATAAAAAGAAATACAAAACTCTAAGCTATTTGCTGTTATTGTATCTTCATTGGTATTTGCTTTATGGCATTATCCTGTTAGTTATTATTTTAGTCAGGTAATCTTTGCTTTTTTCTTTGGGATTATTCTTTCAATAATTAGGATAAAGGCAAAGGGGAACATTATATTGGCATTAGCAGTTGGGCATGGATTATATAACTCTTTTGGTATTTTGGCGGGCTATTTTATCAAATAAGAATTATAGCATAAGTATAAGTATTTCTAATAAGGTGCATCATCCATGGTACTCTGGCTTGGTGAGTCCGCCGCACATCAGAGAACAAGTCCATTTGAGTAAAGGGCATGCTTACGGGTCATCCTGCCCACATCGATTCATCGGGCTTGTGCCTCTCACGCGGATTCTTAACGGGCGCAATTAATGAATACTTCAATTAGCCCCCCGATAAAATAAACAAGATTCCAAATTTGGCATGGTTTTGTTATAATTGTCTAAAGATAGTACAAAGTGGAGAGATACCACAAGGAATAAACTCAAAAATGAAATCAAATATTCTAAATTACTAGAAAAAGCTTAAAGTTTTAAACTGAAGCATTTTGCTATCGTGAGGTAGCAAGAAGTCGAAAGCCGAGGAAGGCAAATAGGTTGGTTTGTTGGAAAGCCTGATGAATTGAAAGGTTCTTGTCCGGTTTGGAGCCGGGGAAAAGCTAGAGATCACTTTAAAGACTTACCTATGGCTATGGCGCTTTAAAACAATAATGAGGTGATTGCTATAATTAATAAGCTATTTGAAATTTTTATTCTTATATTTGGAATACTAATAGTCTGGTTTTTTTGTAATATAGCATGTCAACTACGCAACTATAGTTTCGGACATAGGTTTGTAAAAGCATTTGTGGCTGAAAACAGTTTTCAACGCGCTTTTACTATATTACATAGATGGTTTGATGGAGACATAGATTCTTTAGATTTGAATAAGATAACGTATATTGGTTTCTTTAATGTTATAATATGTATAATTATAGGTATTGTTGTTATACCATTTTCATTAATTACTTATTTTTTTAATCATTCACTTGCTATTTGGACTTATTTATATTGGTGTGGTGGATGCTTTCTTTTAAGTTTACTTGCTTTTTTCTTGCAGGTAATAGATAGTGTTCTAAATGCTATTTTGAGATACTTTAATAAGTAAAATATAAGGCCTGTATCTGATTTGAGAAATTACAATGAAGTCTTAATAAGTAAATACGAGTCGTTAGCTGAATATCCATTTATAGGGAATGAATTAATGATAAATTTGGATGAATTGCATGAGGGGTTGGTGGATATATAATGAAAACAATTATTAAATTTGGTGTAATAAGCAGTGTTATTATAAGCATTACTTTTTCTGGATGTAGTAATAGTATTCAAACATCTAAAGAAAATGAGATTGTTCAAATGAAAGAAGAAATAGAAAATTTAAAATCAGAAATAAATGTTTTACAGGGAGAATTAGAAAAGAAGAATGAAATTCAAACTTTGTTAAATAGCAAAAATGAAAGCAGTAATCAAAGTGAAGGCCTTCTTGATGTTTCCTATATATCTGTTAACAAGAAAAAAGTATCATCAAATATAATAATAGTTAATGAACGTGGATTGAATCTTAATGCACTTTGTAATGCTTGGAATGATATAAGCATTGAAATACAAGATTACTCAGATAAACAGTTTGGGGGATATTCAGGAGACAAAGTTCCTACAAAATTTAAAGTATCCTTTAATGGGAAATTCACTGAATTCGAGGGTATTGTTTATGCTTCTTCAGTTAATGGAGAACCAATGGCGGAGTACATTGGAGGAGAATTTGGTGATATTAGAGCGAGATATAAAAGTTGTATTTTGTTAAAAGATAAAGGTAGTGTAATTAGACTTTTTGAGTTACTTGGAATAGGTTGTACCTTTAACGAAGATAATTCTCTAGATTTGTATAAAATTTAAGATTAGAGTCATCCCTGTGAAGACCGTTCGAAATCAAATAATATTATAAGGTGAAAAGATATGAATATTGAAAATTTATTGACTATGACAAAGAAGGACATAATTGACACAAGAAGTTTGGCTGCCTTTATTGATTTTATATTTATTGCTATCTTGACGCTCATAGTAGTTTCAGTTGTAAACTCTAGTAATGCATTAGTAATTATACTAAGCTATATTGCGATCGTATTATTATATTTTATATCATTTGAAAGTCTTTTGGGATTTACGATAGGTAAATTTATTCTTGGAATTAGAGTTATAAATAATGAGTGTGGAAAACCTACTACTCGTCAATCAGCAGTTAGAGCCTTGTTTTGGCTTATAGAAGTAAATCCAATCTTAATAATAACTTTATTTACCTTTATTATTGCAAGAAACAGCAAGACCAAACAAAGATTTGGTGACAAAGTATCTAATGTATATGTTGTAAGAAAAAAGGATTTGAAGCAGTTTTTATCAAATGAAAATTATCAAACTATGAATTCTGAAGCGTTTGATTATGATTTTAATAAACCTAAAGTTAAAATTAGTAGGATGGATATAGATGGGAGAATATTAGACAAGAGTATAGTGCTATCATTTGATGGTAACAAAAGCTTAAGAATTTACGGAGTAAAAGGAATGACTGCCTCTGAAATAATAGAAGAAATTGAAAAGGGCGGGCGATTCATAGTATTTAAGTCGTGTGTGTCAGCGATTTTTATTTCGCAGATGAAAACCTCAGATATATTCTTTATAAAGTTTGAGCAGCCGTTTATCAAAGTTCACTGGCCCATAACACTAAAAACTATCTTATTCGGTTGGTGGTCAATTGCTGGTTTTTTCTGGACAATAAGCTGTTTGATAACGAATTTTAAAGGTGGTATAGATTTGACGCAAGATATTTCAATAGCATTTTACGATATATTAAATGAAAATGTGTTTAAGTTGTAGCAGTTTGAAATCTTTCAATTTGAGAGATTGATTGGTGGTGACTGCAAATTTAAGGCGCCTTAAGGGTTAGAGGACATTTTAGATGTGGGGCGTTTTTGAAAAGTCAAGTATTTTTGGAAAATCCTTTGATTTTTCTTTAATTTTTTGTATTTTAAATGTATATATTTTTTGTTATAATCACTTTACCTATTTATTCCATGGCATCTTGATGACATTGGCTACGCGGGCCCTCTCACCGGCAAGCCCCGCTTCCTGGTCACGTTCCTCCTGTCCGGTTCGTGGGCGTGGGCAATGAGTGACGTTTAGTCGAAATCCTTTTGAAGTAAGTACAAATTTGGAGTTTTTGTTTGAATTTTTCTCATTTTAAATAGCATAATTCAATTTAAGTTAGGGAGTGAATCATTTGGATAAAGTAAATCTTATAAGTCAAGTATGGAAAAGTTTTCTACATTCAGTTGGAGAATCAATTGAGACAACAGATAAGACATTTACATCTTGGCATTTTGAAGTTACAGAGAGAGGTGCAAATTCGTTACTTGATTTAGTGATAGCTGGGAAAAAGAAAGCCACAGCTTCTTCACCATGGGTGTTTGAATATGATAACGAACCACTTCCTAAAGTGGGCGATTATTCTATTATCACAAATTGGGATGGGATTCCAAAAGCAATAATTAGAACGAAGAATATTGAAATTCTGCCTTTCAAGGAAGTAACAGAAACTTTTGCAGCAAAAGAAGGCGAAGGTGACCAAAGTCTAGATTTTTGGAGAAAGGCTCATAAAGACTATTTTACATACGAGTGTTTAAGGATAGGAAAGCAGTTCACTGAAGATATCCCAGTTCTCTGCGAAGAATTTGATTTAGTTTTTATAGTTGATGATGTAACCATTGATAATAGTTCTGAAGCTATAGTTTAACACTGGCAGCGAACGTAAGGAAAGTGTTTTTAGGTAGTGGTAATTTTAAGAATAGTGCCAACGGACTTCGAACAATGCGTATTCGCAAGGGTGCGGATGAGTAGATGCATGAAGTAGTGCATAGAGGTCTGCCGCACCACATCTCCGCATACTTTCGACGATATGCGTTGAAGTATTTATATAATTATTTTTGTCAATGAAAGGACTAAATGTTATGAAGGAATTCATTTTTAAAAAAATTGATGCTTTTGCTACAATGAAGTCAGCTGGAAATCCAGCAGGTTATATAAATTTAGATTCAAAAGAAAGTATTAATGAGAATGAGATGCAACAGATAGCAAGAGAATTGAAAGGATTTGTAAATGAGGTTGGATATATTTATAAGGAAAATGAAACTACCTTTTCTCTAAAATACTACTCTTCCGAGCGAGAGGTTGAATTTTGCGGGCATGCAACAATTGCGATAATGTACGACATGATAAAGAATACAAACAGCCTAATAAACAAACCGGAAATTAACATTATAACAAATAAGGGAAAGTTGATTGTGGAAAACCAAATTTCAAAAAAAGATGCAGTTTTCATTTTTGCTCCAAATCCGGAATTTAGAACAACGAAAATTAGTAAGGAAGAGATTGCTTCTGCACTGAATATTGATATTGCTGCAATAAGTGTCAAATTTGAAATGTCAATTGTTAATGCAGGATTAGAAACCTTAATAGTTCCAATCAATACGTTACAGTCGATATTAAATATTAATCCGGAACTTGATATACTGAAGAATTTCTGTTTGAAAAAGAATATAGATATTATTGAAGTTTTTTGTGATGAGACTTATGATAAAAAGTGCGATTTTAGGACAAGGGTATTTGCACCTACTTTTGGCTATTTGGAAGACCCCGCCACAGGCTCTGGTAACTCAGCATTTGGTTATTATCTTTTAAAGAATGATTTGTGGAATAAAGAGTCTGTCATAATCGAGCAAAATGGTACTACAGATAGATTCAATATTGTACAGCTTAAAACAAGAGTTGATGCAGATGGAAATATACGAGTACTTTTTGGTGGAGGAGCAATTACCAGAATTGAAGGAAAGTATATTTTGACTTAATCAAAGTAATGGTTTTCTTTGAGGCCTTGAGGCATGGTAGTATTGCTCGTTGCAGCCTGAAATGATGGAATTACAACTGTCATTGATAAGATAATTCAAGAGTATATAAGAATAATAACCGAGCAATATGCGAAGCAAAATTCTATCCTCAAAACTTTGGATTTAGACCATACAGATCAACAAATCATAAATGACGTTTGCAAAAACACTCATAAATCTCAATACACCTCAAAAACCGATAATAGCCATAGAACAACATAAATCACAGGATACTTCTAAGAAAGCTATACAGGATTGGTGTAAAGGATAAAAGAATTATCGAAATAATCCACACGCCTGTGTAAATCGTGCCTTCATTAATCATGTTTAACCCTTCATTTCTTTCACTTTACATCCCACATAGTTAAGGCAGTTCACCGATACACATCGTAACTACTCTTAATTCATGCCCCTTTACATCCCGCATAGTCAAGGCAGTTCCGTTGGTTTTGTACATTGTATGTATATGTTTCCCCACTTTACATCCCGCATAGTTAAGGCAGTTCTGGATAACTGAGTATGGATGCCCTATGGTAAGAGACTTTACATCCGGCATAGTTAAGGCAGTTCACCTGCTTGTAGAACATCCCTATAGTGCTATATATACTTTACATCCCGCATAGTTAAGGCAGTTCTGATGCAGCGACTCAGGAAAAGCTTGCTATCGAGACTTTACATCCCGCATAGTTAAGGCAGTTCCTCTGCTAGTTGATTGATTCTTTTTGTACTGTGTCCCTTTACATCCCGCATAGTTAAGGCAGTTCTTATAAGTATGATGACCATTACATGACTATCCTTAGTCTTTACATCCCGCATAGTTAAGGCAGTTCATCGTCAAGCCAAATTGGCATTTTCAATTTTGCTGCTTTACATCCCGCATAGTTAAGGCAGTTCCCATAATTTCGTTTACCTCCATTTTTTAATTGATTTTCTTTACATCCCGCATAGTTAAGGCAGTTCAATGGTGGTAAGCAGCAATAAAATAACCGGTGCCATCTTTACATCCCGCATAGTTAAGGCAGTTCCCATTGGCGGTCATCGCTTGACGTTCTCCATTCGTCCTTTACATCCCGCATAGTTAAGGCAGTTCTAAAGACTTTACAAGTTCTCTGAATTCCTCATTCTTCTTTACATCCCGCATAGTTAAGGCAGTTCGCTCTAGGGTTTGCCTCCATATGTTGAATCAGAAATCTTTACATCCCGCATAGTTAAGGCAGTTCGGAATGGAAGAGGCTTACCATTGGGCTGATATATCAGCTTTACATCCCGCATAGTTAAGGCAGTTCCACTCCTAAAACTCAAAATGACTATCTCCAAAACACTTTACATCCCGCATAGTTAAGGCAGTTCACAAATCCTCCTACCTTATAGCCCTCAACTTCAATTCTTTACATCCCGCATAGTTAAGGCAGTTCCTCCAAACAACAAGCCGAGGTTATTCGCTTATTACCTTTACATCCCGCATAGTTAAGGCAGTTCATGAATAGAGGTAGCATACTTATTCCAAGTGACATCTTTACATCCCGCATAGTTAAGGCAGTTCTACTCTGAATTTCATCAAATATAACTATTGTATACTTCTTTACATCCCGCATAGTTAAGGCAGTTCATTTTCACGAGCAATTTTTATATTATCATTTTCGTCCCTTTACATCCCGCATAGTTAAGGCAGTTCCGGAAATCTAATTGATAGCATCGAAGATGAAAGTTGTCTTTACATCCCGCATAGTTAAGGCAGTTCCAGGTAAGAGAATTATTTACTGGTTATTTGAGGTCCTTTACATCCCGCATAGTTAAGGCAGTTCGCAAGATACTTGACAGATCTGGTTTTTGGGGTTGACTTTACATCCCGCATAGTTAAGGCAGTTCTAACAACGAAAGCCTTAAGCTGAATTGGTTGCTATACTTTACATCCCGCATAGTTAAGGCAGTTCTTGATTAATTTATTATATAGATATATACATAAAAGCTTTACATCCCGCATAGTTAAGGCAGTTCAAAGAATATTTGTTCTAAAAAGGAGGTTTTTAATTTCTTTACATCCCGCATAGTTAAGGCAGTTCTTATAAACAGTTTTTCTTGAAATTTTGGCTTCTTAACTTTACATCCCGCATAGTTAAGGCAGTTCATTTGGTATACTATTATCAATATCGTTTTTAAAGTCCTTTACATCCCGCATAGTTAAGGCAGTTCATTTACACTAGAGGTCGTGAAAGAAATACAAGTGTACTTTACATCCCGCATAGTTAAGGCAGTTCTAATTTCACTCTGAGTTATAGAAGTCTTTTTTATAACCTTTACATCCCGCATAGTTAAGGCAGTTCAGTACATCAAAATGATGATAGTAAAGTACCCTATAAACTTTACATCCCGCATAGTTAAGGCAGTTCTTTAATTTAAAGGGTCAAGATGGTTATATTTCAAAACTTTACATCCCGCATAGTTAAGGCAGTTCAATACCTGGCATTTTAAAAGCATCTCCGGTATGCATCTTTACATCCCGCATAGTTAAGGCAGTTCCTTATTATCATATGCTTAAAAGATTTGGAGAAAAAGCCTTTACATCCCGCATAGTTAAGGCAGTTCTCTAAACACAATACTGAATCGAATACAGTTAGTCAGCTTTACATCCCGCATAGTTAAGGCAGTTCCTCCTTTTTTAAATTGATAATATAATGGGGCTTGCTCTTTACATCCCGCATAGTTAAGGCAGTTCCTGATTAGATTTTGTAACACTATATAACTAAAAAGCTTTACATCCCGCATAGTTAAGGCAGTTCACAAAGTACTTGTCGAATTATATGAGCCTGTATGGAACTTTACATCCCGCATAGTTAAGGCAGTTCTTAAGCTGTTCCTCATTTGATAGTTTCATGAACTCTTCTTTACATCCCGCATAGTTAAGGCAGTTCGTATGTCTTGTTGATAAGTTAGTGTATACATATGTCAACTTTACATCCCGCATAGTTAAGGCAGTTCTTTTTCTAGCCATTTACCTCACCCTTCTGCATTCACTTTACATCCCGCATAGTTAAGGCAGTTCGGTGTGTAATGCAAAAAGGCTGGAAGTGCGTAAACTGCTTTACATCCCGCATAGTTAAGGCAGTTCTACAGTTGTACCCCTATCAAAGACATTCGAGAATAGTCTTTACATCCCGCATAGTTAAGGCAGTTCACACAATTCCTTTCATTATTAATAATTATTTTTGACTTTACATCCCGCATAGTTAAGGCAGTTCCTCCACTTGTAAAAGGTTTTTTCCCCGGGTGTTACCCCTTTACATCCCGCATAGTTAAGGCAGTTCAAGCTGGTACATGAACAAATAGAAAGTGTTTCAAGTGCCTTTACATCCCGCATAGTTAAGGCAGTTCACGGGAATAATGATTCTATTGACTCCATTCTTGCAACTTTACATCCCGCATAGTTAAGGCAGTTCGAATTCGGATCTTCCTGATCGATCTGCTGATCTTCCTTTACATCCCGCATAGTTAAGGCAGTTCGGCTACGGCCCCTTCTTTGATAAAAAGTTTTTGAAACTTTACATCCCGCATAGTTAAGGCAGTTCACCATACTTAACACTACCAACGTGTTTCTTATGTATCTTTACATCCCGCATAGTTAAGGCAGTTCTTACTCAAACTGAATATAATGCAGGATGGATAACACTTTACATCCCGCATAGTTAAGGCAGTTCTGCAAAATAATAATGGAATGAGTTGGGCTAGTATATATGGCTTTACATCCCGCATAGTTAAGGCAGTTCGGCAATAAAAGATGGTGATGAAGAAGGCTTCACACACTTTACATCCCGCATAGTTAAGGCAGTTCTAATTACATTACAGCAATTAAGACAAAATATCCAAACTTTACATCCCGCATAGTTAAGGCAGTTCTCGTTATAGGCCACAGATTCAGGTAAAACAGGGATACTTTACATCCCGCATAGTTAAGGCAGTTCCAAAGTTTATAACGGTATTAAGATTGGGCCTGATGACTTTACATCCCGCATAGTTAAGGCAGTTCGTAGTTGCAGGCATAATTTTGCGCAAATAATCTACCTTTACATCCCGCATAGTTAAGGCAGTTCGGTTTCGTTAAAATCTATATCGTAGGTTTCTTCAATCTTTACATCCCGCATAGTTAAGGCAGTTCTTTGAACTCCAGAAACATCAACATTGTTAACAACATCTTTACATCCCGCATAGTTAAGGCAGTTCCAAATAACCCCTTTCATTTTCGCCAATAGTTAAATCTTTACATCCCGCATAGTTAAGGCAGTTCAGTGCATTGTTTAAAGATTTCCCATTAGAATTATTACTTTACATCCCGCATAGTTAAGGCAGTTCTTAATTCATCAGCTAAATTTTTAATTTTATCATTATCCTTTACATCCCGCATAGTTAAGGCAGTTCAGAAGGAAAGAACGGATTTATTCCTTTATTCTTTCCGCTTTACATCCCGCATAGTTAAGGCAGTTCAATAGCGAATCAGTCAGAACGGATATTGAGACTATTCTTTACATCCCGCATAGTTAAGGCAGTTCTAGGAAAATAAAAATTATGTTTCTTTCTGGTGTTTCCTTTACATCCCGCATAGTTAAGGCAGTTCGGCAGTTAAAAGCAACCCAAACTTATCAACAGTCTACTTTACATCCCGCATAGTTAAGGCAGTTCATTACAAAACCTACAAATATTAATCAAATTTATATACTTTACATCCCGCATAGTTAAGGCAGTTCAGAATTTGCAACATTAGATATTGTCATAATGAGTGCTTTACATCCCGCATAGTTAAGGCAGTTCTGCTGACCGTCATCAAATCAGGTAATGCTGTTATTCCTTTACATCCCGCATAGTTAAGGCAGTTCGTTATTGCTGAAAAACATGGACTTAATCAAAAGCAAGCTTTACATCCCGCATAGTTAAGGCAGTTCAGATTCAACATCATCTACATCTAACATATCTTTCAACTTTACATCCCGCATAGTTAAGGCAGTTCGTATGACTTACCTTTCGGGTCAATGAATACAGTACGCTTTACATCCCGCATAGTTAAGGCAGTTCAAAAATCATACAAACAATAGCTAGTAATTCTATTTCCTTTACATCCCGCATAGTTAAGGCAGTTCTAATATTTTAAGGTCATCAATAATTTATATGTTAATCTTTACATCCCGCATAGTTAAGGCAGTTCCCCGGTAAGTACCAAATTAACTTCGATATTGTCCCCTTTACATCCCGCATAGTTAAGGCAGTTCTGATGATTATTTTCAGATTAATGGTTTTAATGATGCTTTACATCCCGCATAGTTAAGGCAGTTCGCACATTCATCATTATCTTTAAATTTTCCAAAGCATTGATACTTTACATCCCGCATAGTTAAGGCAGTTCTCATATGTAAATGTACATATTAAAACATTATTTACACTTTACATCCCGCATAGTTAAGGCAGTTCTTAAGCGACAAGTGTTATACTTACCAAATAGCTGTATACTTTACATCCCGCATAGTTAAGGCAGTTCCTGTCTAGCTTTTTCAACAGAACCTTTTTTGCTTTCCACTTTACATCCCGCATAGTTAAGGCAGTTCCTACGTGTTTTTTCTTGACCCAATAGTTCTATCATCCTTTACATCCCGCATAGTTAAGGCAGTTCATTGTGCTGATTTTGTGCTGATTTTGTGCTATATTTCTTTACATCCCGCATAGTTAAGGCAGTTCAAAAAATGTAAAGTATATAGGCAAGATTTATTATGACTTTACATCCCGCATAGTTAAGGCAGTTCGAAACAGTGACAGTTACAGACATGAATAACACAAGAATCTTTACATCCCGCATAGTTAAGGCAGTTCGGTAATACTCTAGTAATTGAGTAACAGATAGTTAACTTTACATCCCGCATAGTTAAGGCAGTTCATGTATTAGCAGTATAACAAAGAATATTAACAGTGCTTTACATCCCGCATAGTTAAGGCAGTTCAAGGGAGGAATAAACAAGATGAAATTAACACATGGCTTTACATCCCGCATAGTTAAGGCAGTTCTATTAATTATGACAAGATGGCATGAAGATGATCTTCTTTACATCCCGCATAGTTAAGGCAGTTCTTTTAGGGATAAGATGTTTAATATTAAGGTAGATGTCTTTACATCCCGCATAGTTAAGGCAGTTCCGTTACGAAAAAACAAGTTAGTAGTTATGTATATCGCTTTACATCCCGCATAGTTAAGGCAGTTCTTACTTAATCGCGTGATAATGACAAAATTCTTTGGCTTTACATCCCGCATAGTTAAGGCAGTTCTCAGCAAATATATGATATAAATCTACTGGGAATTCCTTTACATCCCGCATAGTTAAGGCAGTTCACTTTAACTGCTTGAATTCCTTCATCAATTAATTCCTCTTTACATCCCGCATAGTTAAGGCAGTTCGCGTAGCAAAAGAAATTGCTTTTGTAGCATAATGGGCTTTACATCCCGCATAGTTAAGGCAGTTCTCAGTCTCATCAGAGTGATATCTACATCAGCAGACCTTTACATCCCGCATAGTTAAGGCAGTTCTTGGTTTCAACCTTATGAAACTTTGAAAGATTGACTTTACATCCCGCATAGTTAAGGCAGTTCTCATTAGGAATAGAATCATCAATAGTATCTTTAAAATCCTTTACATCCCGCATAGTTAAGGCAGTTCAATTTCTGATTGTGTTATTGTTGAACGCTTTTGCAGCTTTACATCCCGCATAGTTAAGGCAGTTCCTTAAAGCTCACATATAATTTGCCTTTTGCATCTATCTTTACATCCCGCATAGTTAAGGCAGTTCGCAGCATGAAGAACTTGAATATCAACACCCTAAAGGCTTTACATCCCGCATAGTTAAGGCAGTTCTAGTTGAATCCTTTATCGAGAAAGTATGTAATTATCTTTACATCCCGCATAGTTAAGGCAGTTCCCTTTTCCAGATATTGAAAGTACTTTCATTGATTTCTTTACATCCCGCATAGTTAAGGCAGTTCATATTATATCACATTTTTCAATCATATATTTATAATACTTTACATCCCGCATAGTTAAGGCAGTTCAGAATATACAGGTATTTGCAAAACTCATTCTTTTTTCTTTACATCCCGCATAGTTAAGGCAGTTCTCTAGCAAAACAGGGCGAACATTTGAGGATGTAGCCTTTACATCCCGCATAGTTAAGGCAGTTCTTGTGGCGAAAAGTTTCCTTTGACCGAAGTTACTAACTTTACATCCCGCATAGTTAAGGCAGTTCGCCAGCTCATCATCAAGTGTTTTCATAGATTCTTGACTTTACATCCCGCATAGTTAAGGCAGTTCAAAGAATCTAAGCTTAAAATTGATTGTCATTATCTCCTTTACATCCCGCATAGTTAAGGCAGTTCACCAACACAACACCGTTGATATCATCGAGATGTCACTTTACATCCCGCATAGTTAAGGCAGTTCTGAATAATCTGATTTGACGAACTGCTTTCTTTAAGCTTTACATCCCGCATAGTTAAGGCAGTTCCTTTAGTTAAGAATTTTGCTTCACTTCTCGAAGCTCCTTTACATCCCGCATAGTTAAGGCAGTTCTGGAAACCAAATTCGCTTTGTTGTTCGCTTTTGGACCTTTACATCCCGCATAGTTAAGGCAGTTCTGTAATTTCTGTACCGCTTCTACGGTAGGCTGTATCATCTCACTTTACATCCCGCATAGTTAAGGCAGTTCCGCAACGCTCGCCCCGGGCTAGCCTTGGTATCCTTCTTTACATCCCGCATAGTTAAGGCAGTTCCGTCCAGCAGCAAGTCAAACAGAGTTAATAAAAGACTTTACATCCCGCATAGTTAAGGCAGTTCGAAAGCACGCATTGTAGAAGACACCGTGTACATTGAGCTTTACATCCCGCATAGTTAAGGCAGTTCATACAACTCACCATTCTTGCTGGGATGCAAAGAACCTTTACATCCCGCATAGTTAAGGCAGTTCGTCAACACTTGCATCACCCGTTAACAAGTATGTATCCTTTACATCCCGCATAGTTAAGGCAGTTCCAAAGCAATAATACACATTAAAATAGACGCTCCACACTTTACATCCCGCATAGTTAAGGCAGTTCCTCATCAAATATGATGATGCATACGGCATTGTTGTCTTTACATCCCGCATAGTTAAGGCAGTTCATTGAGCTTTGTTGTGCTATCGCAGAAGGTAACCCACTTTACATCCCGCATAGTTAAGGCAGTTCAAAGTCAACTGGGTACTATCCTATATCTCAAGAGTACTTTACATCCCGCATAGTTAAGGCAGTTCGGAATTATATATGAGTTTAGAAGGCAGAGAATTAAGTCTTTACATCCCGCATAGTTAAGGCAGTTCTCTGAGACGCAAACAGGGAAAATCACCGACTTTGCGCTTTACATCCCGCATAGTTAAGGCAGTTCTTTGCATCAATTGATATTGAACCACAAGAAACTAAACTTTACATCCCGCATAGTTAAGGCAGTTCCTTTCTTAGCTCATCAAGCTCTTTCTGTACATCTTCCTTTACATCCCGCATAGTTAAGGCAGTTCATACCGAATAAATCATTTTCCCCAACAACAGGATCCTTTACATCCCGCATAGTTAAGGCAGTTCCTTTTGCATCTCGTTTACGAGCAAGAATGCTTTTGCCTTTACATCCCGCATAGTTAAGGCAGTTCTACCAAAAGACAAAAAAGTATCAACCGTGATAAAGGTCTTTACATCCCGCATAGTTAAGGCAGTTCCTGCCAATAATGCTAGCCGCATCATGTGGGATGAGACTCTTTACATCCCGCATAGTTAAGGCAGTTCATGAATAATTCCAAACGTTTGGAGATTTGAAGGAGGAACTTTACATCCCGCATAGTTAAGGCAGTTCTTGTGGCTTTATTCTTTTAGATAAGCTTGAACAAACTTTACATCCCGCATAGTTAAGGCAGTTCTGTTTAATCAGATCAGAAGCCGAAATTAATTCCCTCTTTACATCCCGCATAGTTAAGGCAGTTCGGGCACTGAAGGCAACGCATACGCAATGAAGGTATCTTTACATCCCGCATAGTTAAGGCAGTTCTGAAAAACATCAAGTAAATGAAAGAGGTTATTTATAACTTTACATCCCGCATAGTTAAGGCAGTTCGACATTTCAGCTGATAATATTATTAATACTATTGACTTTACATCCCGCATAGTTAAGGCAGTTCAAGCATTCCAAAGTCAATGAAAGTACTTTCAACATCCTTTACATCCCGCATAGTTAAGGCAGTTCTCATTTGTTACATTTGATTCTGTTATTAATTCATTACCTTTACATCCCGCATAGTTAAGGCAGTTCTCGGAATAGCGACTACATGCTGGCTTATAGGAAACGACTTTACATCCCGCATAGTTAAGGCAGTTCTTTAATGCTTTTCGACTTTCAGCTTGATATAGTCCGCCTTTACATCCCGCATAGTTAAGGCAGTTCTTTTACAGCTGCGGCTTCTTGATGATTGATATCATCTTTACATCCCGCATAGTTAAGGCAGTTCTCGTCCAGCAGCAAGTCAAACAGAGTTAATAAAAGACTTTACATCCCGCATAGTTAAGGCAGTTCGTCAGTTGACCCTTCTACATCTGAGAATAGAGCAAACTTTACATCCCGCATAGTTAAGGCAGTTCTTACTCAGACCGCATCTCACTTAATTACTGTGTCAGCCTTTACATCCCGCATAGTTAAGGCAGTTCTTGTTGATACCAATATAGGTAAAGAAAATTGGAAAGAACTTTACATCCCGCATAGTTAAGGCAGTTCCTGGTAGCGCCACAGAAATTTGTAGGTGAAATAATCCCTTTACATCCCGCATAGTTAAGGCAGTTCCAGGTAAGCGAGGGAGAAGAGAGTATTAAATCTATCTTTACATCCCGCATAGTTAAGGCAGTTCAAACTTTCTTGCAAGTAATCAATAGAATTAATCAGCTCCTTTACATCCCGCATAGTTAAGGCAGTTCTAATTCATCATTTTTTCTTTCATAAGCACCAGTAAACTTTACATCCCGCATAGTTAAGGCAGTTCGTTGAATTTCAACTATTTAATACCCAATGAGATTAACTTTACATCCCGCATAGTTAAGGCAGTTCAAAGTTTAATTGAATTTGGAAATACAAAAGTTGAGTCCTTTACATCCCGCATAGTTAAGGCAGTTCTTTTTGAAGATATTCCTTTGTGTACCCTGTTAGAACTTTACATCCCGCATAGTTAAGGCAGTTCTGGACTTTAAATAATAAATTGACAAGTCCTACTCCACTTTACATCCCGCATAGTTAAGGCAGTTCTGGGTTTTTGTACTGAAGCAAGTCCTGCCCCCTTAGTCTTTACATCCCGCATAGTTAAGGCAGTTCAAGACAATAAAACTAATATTGTAAGGCATATAAATACTTTACATCCCGCATAGTTAAGGCAGTTCGAACGAATTGTTTGACGACACTTTAAACAAATTAAACTTTACATCCCGCATAGTTAAGGCAGTTCCTTCTCAAATCCTCCACAATAGATTTAATTGCTATCTTTACATCCCGCATAGTTAAGGCAGTTCTCTGTTAAGTTCACCACTAAAAGTCAGCATATAATACTTTACATCCCGCATAGTTAAGGCAGTTCTCGACTCTCTTAATTGCACACACATTCGAGTATAAACCTTTACATCCCGCATAGTTAAGGCAGTTCGGTAAAAAATTGGAAATTTGTTTTAAATCTTGCTAGGCTTTACATCCCGCATAGTTAAGGCAGTTCGAATTCTTATTTGTCATTTTTATATGATGAATTGTTACTTTACATCCCGCATAGTTAAGGCAGTTCGTTTGTTATTTTCAGTTTTTGAAGCTCTATTATTCCTTTACATCCCGCATAGTTAAGGCAGTTCCGGTGCAATAGTTATAGATGTTATTAAATTAAATAACTTTACATCCCGCATAGTTAAGGCAGTTCAAAGTCTTATTTAATCTTTCAATATCTCTGCTAGCTGCTTTACATCCCGCATAGTTAAGGCAGTTCATCCAAGATATTCCCTTGTGAATGAAAAGCGGTAACACTTTACATCCCGCATAGTTAAGGCAGTTCTCGGAATGGTAGTTGTTATAGACGTTTTTAACAGAGCTTTACATCCCGCATAGTTAAGGCAGTTCTCCTTTTGATTACAATCATAATTTGCCTTATAATGCTTTACATCCCGCATAGTTAAGGCAGTTCTTAGTATACCCTTCAATGTGAGTATTTATAAAAAATCTTTACATCCCGCATAGTTAAGGCAGTTCCCATTTTCACTGAATTTTAAAAGGCTCTATTTAAGCCTTATTCAGGATTTTCTCAATCCTTCAAATATAACTAAACTGCAGTAAGCCTCCAATAGTGTTTGTAATAAAATTCCACAATTCCTTCTAACACTCATATAAAAGATGTTATAGGACTTAAGTTTAAAAAACGCTTTGCTGCAAAATCATAAAATCAATTCATCTAAAGCCTTTTCTTTTCCAATTTTATTCTTAACAATATTCTTTGGATTATCTATTGTATAGATATACACTGAATCTTCGTTCTTGTCAATTATTCTGCCAATCTGTCCTATACATTTTTGCAACTTACCTTCTGTAATCTCACCCTCAAAAACAGAATTCTGTGTCCAAACCAAATACTTTTTTAGCAATTTCCTTACTTTATTTATTTTTTTGACTTCAATATCATAGGTTAATACAACAAATATATTTACCACCACGCTTTCAACGGTTTATATATTTCGTCATCAATAAGGTACTTGATAAGCTTATAACATTCAAGACGTATAAAGCTCTTATAAGAAACATTTCTATTAAGCTTCCTATGCCTTATAGTAACTGCAAGCTTATTATTATATTCGGTAATAAATTTTCTTCTACCAGAATCATTTAACATGCAGATTCCATCCTTTATGCTGAAATCTTCATCATTAATTATCCGGTTATTAACAAGATTAAATATTACCGGATCAACAATCAAAGGTTTAAATATCTCTGCTATATCCAAACTAAGCGAAAACCTTTTAGTTGAAGGTTCATGCAAATAACTTATACACGGATCTAGCTGAGTATGATAAATTTGTCCAAGCACCGTTGTGTACATAAGGCTATTTCCAAATGATATTAATGCGTTAATAGGATCGCTAGGCGGACGTCTCTCCCTTCGATCCATGTGAAATCCATCTCTCAAAAAAAGATTAAAACTTTTATAATAAGTATTTCTTATCCTCCCTTCTATACCCATTAATTCATCAATTTCTCTGGCATTGTCTACAACCTCTTTTTCAAGATTTTCATATATATCCTCCGAAACCTCTTTATAATTCTTTAGGTTTCTCTTTATATGAAATTTAGCACTCAGAATAAAACATTTTGCCAGATAAAGTCTCTTTTCTTTGTCCAGATAATGTTGAGACTGCTTTACTGTCAAAAATCCAGACACATTTCTTTTTCTGGGATAAAAAGAGCCGGTATAAAAACCATAATAGTTATAAAAATGCAACATTAGTGAATATTCTGAAATGTAATTTATAAACTTTGTATTCAGGTCTACTTCACCAAATATATGAAGACAATCAACTAGTTCGATTGGAAGCGATCTGCTTGATTCAGTAATATCTTCAAAGTAAATAGTATTGTCCTTTCTCTTAAGCCTGCCATTACTCGAAATATAATAATCCCTACCCATTTACATCAACCTCCTTTGCATAGCAAAACTCATAATAAGAACATTTTTTACATATGGTATTTTTCTCTAACGAAGGAGGCTTTTCCATATTGCATATTCTTTTTATTTCTACAAGTGATTTTTCGATTTCTATTTCATCCTCATCACTTAATTCAATAAATTCCTGCTTCTTTTCCTTAACATAGTTTAAGATCCCCTTTTTCTCAATCCCTTTTTTCCTTAGGTAATAAAGGTAATATAACAGCTGCATTTTATCTGAGTTTGACATTCTACTAGTTAGCTTTATCTCCCGGACAAAGTCACCATCTACGATATCCAATTTAAGTATATCATCTATCAAAACTTCTCTGGATTTTTGTCTTGAATAGGCTGTCTCATGGAGCACTTTCCCGCTTAGTACCCTGTCACTCAAGTGCTCCATGGTTATGCCTTTGGAATAAAGCCATAACTTTCTTTTACATATGTAGTAGTAATTTACCTTTACACCTTGGGTTTTATAATCCTCAAAATCAAAGCTCATGTCCATCACCTTACAATTCCTACAATTCTTATATCTTTACAAAATTCTACTATTAGCATCAGAAGCACTTAATTCCTTCTTATTCTTACTTTTCAATCCAATTTGCTTGTCATATTCAAAACCTTCATAGATAGGAATCTCCATATACTTCGATACCTTCAAAATTGTATACTGCTGTTTTTCAATCTCATAATGATTTACATCCAATGTAAACTCATTTATGAGATCAATCATTTTCCTTCTCTCCTTCTTATCCTCCTCAATATGAATTTTTGTTATAAGATTGTCTATTTCAGTTTTGTTTGAATCGTAAACACATGACGGAAGTATTGTTACTTTATCAATATTTCTGAACCTTCTTTTAACTTCTTTCTTATCTAGTTCATGTTCCCTAAATGATTGAACATATTTAATATTATCTAAAACCTCTTTATAGTAATCAGTATCCTTCAACTTCTCAGTGCTATAAACTTTTTCTATGGTGTTCTGTTTTTCTGTTTCAGTTATAATACCATCAACATCATTAAGTGCTACCTTGGAAAACTCATATAACTTTTCATCAATAAACTTGCCTACACCGCTACATTTTTTATCTCCGCCATCAAAAACAAAACAATTATAACCCTTCTTATCCCAAATCCTATTTCTATAGCATCTCCCCATCCTTTGGAAAAGACCATTTATATCAGATAATTCAGTAAAGAGAACATCAAAATCGATATCAAGTGATGCTTCTACCACCTGTGTTGCTATCCATATCCCTGAATCACTACAATCTGCCTTACCAAACTTAACTATTTTATTTTCCTTCTCTTTCCTATCCTTCTTTATAAATTTACTATGAAATAAATTAATATTTTTACACTTCCGGCTAAATTCCTCATTATTCTTCAATTCATCGTATATTCTTTGTGCTGTTTTTACTGTATTACAAATAATCAGTATTTTGTTATTATTGTATTTTTCGATAACCAAAGATGAATCTATAGATTCATTTATAATTTTAACGCTATGCCTTACCAATTCATCATTTATAAAAGGTTTTGGCTGCTCAAAAGTAACTTCAGTATCCTTTAATTGTTCTTTCAAAAGATCTGTTACTATTCCAGGCAAAGTTGCCGTAAGAATTGCAAATTTTCCGCCAATCCTAGAAATATAAGATAGCCCTATAATCAGATATGCAAGTAAGTCTGGAGAATACATTTGAACTTCATCAATAATAACTTTGGAATAGCATAAAGTTGCAAGTTTCAATTCAAACCCTTTATATCTAAAAACAAAGTCAAACATTTGATCTAATGTACATACTGTAACAGGCAATGATAGTTGTTTAGTTTTATTAAAGTACTCATCAATGTCTTCATCATCAGTAGTATTTTCAATATATTTGCTATAAGTGTCCGAATGCAGAAGTCCTATTAACTCTTTGTTTTGAATACCAACAATTTTTTCAGTAATTCTTTTGTAGATTTCATTTATTGCAGTTTTCAAAGGTAAAGTGAAAAATCCTTTATTGTCACCTATCCATAAAAGTCCGGCCTCAGTTTTTCCCATACCTGTTTGCGCAATAGCAACAACATTATTCTCACTATTAGCAATCATATATTTTTGTAAATCGTTCCATTGATAATCCAGACTATTTAGCTTTCTAAGCAGAAAGTCATTATTTACTTCCACATTAATGTCTGCACTCGCTGCATAGTCCAGCTTATTGAGCAAGCCTTTTATTTTAACGTAATCAAAAAAGTAATCTGAATCTCCATAAATTCTATTATTGGAAAAATATTTGTTGCTTATCTTTTTAATGGTAGTTATATTAACCTTTTCATATACAAAGTTTTCTGCTTCAGTCTTCAATGCCTCTACTTCTTCTTTATAATTAGGCGCATCATAGTCACCCCTTTCGTGATGGTAAGCAATTGCTTGAGCAAGGATTTCAATTTCCTGGTCACTGAATTGCTTTTTTAACTCATTTTTGTCTAGAAAAGCCAGACTTAATAAGTTGTGAGCTATTTCATCAGAATACTTTTTTCCTCCTTCTATTTTACTTTGAAACTTTAAATTCATTTTCCCTAAATCATGATACAAACTGGCAACTTTCAAAAGTTGCCAGTTTATTGCCAAGTTAGGGTAAAAGTTCTTTATTAGTTCCAAGTTTTTAAGCAAGTTATCAGTATGCATCTGTATGGTTTCTTTAGGATTTGATTTAGCAAGATAATTATTCATATGACACCCTCACTTTCAAACTGCAAAAACAATGTTTTCATCTTCATCAACAAGAACGCTCTCATCCTCAATTGCAGAAATTCTTGAAGAATATACAACCCGAACTTTTTCCCACTTTCTAAATACTTTCGGACTTTTCTCTGTACCATAATTTACTTTTTCATAGTACTTGTTGATATTGTATCTTGTCCCCTTTTGTTCAACCCCTGAAGAGCCTCCAATAAGTTTGATTGTTCCATTCTCAAGCATTTTTTCAGGGATATAAGCAGTATAGTTTTTCTCAAGCTCAATATCCTCTTCCAGTACTTTCTCATTCACATTTACAGCCTTCACTTCTTTTATTACTACAAGATCCTCCCTTCTACCAAGAGAAGGGAATTCAATCGGAAACCTAAAAGCATTTTCTATTTCGCCAATTAATGATTGATCTTCAGGAATTATATGAATCAACAGTTCAACCTCAGTTAACAATTCACAGGTCGCTACACCCCTGCTAATTCCGAAACC
This sequence comes from Acetivibrio cellulolyticus CD2, assembly GCF_000179595.2. NCBI lineage: Bacteria > Bacillati > Bacillota > Clostridia > Acetivibrionales > Acetivibrionaceae > Acetivibrio > Acetivibrio cellulolyticus. The sequence continues at coordinate 796,529 of NZ_JH556657.1, forward strand.
ATTTACCTCCAACTGATGTCTTCCTGCTTCAAACCCCATACCTGGTTTAAATTCATACCTTGTATATAGATCATTAACTTTTGATAAGTACTTTCCCTGAACACTTATTTTCATTGCCTTATATTCTTCATAAGCACAAATGGAGTGTACCATTCCGCTTACTGTTGAATATGGAGGAAGTGGATAGGTCTCTTTTAATTGAAAACTAGTTGGAACCTTATAATTTACAAGCTCTTGTTCAAGTTTTAACCTAACAGCTTTCATAATATTCGCTGACCTTTCTCTTTATATTATTGAAGAATTCAGGCATCGAAACAGCATTTAGTTTTTCCTTTATTTCTTTATCATTACTGAACTTTCCCTCAATAAGGCCGCAAAAAGTGTCTTTTTTAATGATATCAAATAATACCCCTTCAATAGTCGACACAAGCACCCTGTTGTCTTTCACTTCAAGTGCATTTTGAAAAACCGGGTTCTTTACATCATATACGCCACCTATAGCAAACAATGGTTTTAAATCTTCTCTTCTTCCCCTTATATCCCTATACAATAGTGAAACAGTATCTAAAAGTTTATTTATTCTCCTAGCTTTTTCGGTATTTTCTATTGAAATATTCTCTTCTTCATCAATACCTATCTGATCTATATCTGCTGTTATTGTGTACCGGTAATAAGAATGGTGAATCTCTGATTGAGCAATATTCATATTCTCATTTAATCTATCTGCAAGCCCCTTGTTAGTCAAGAAATCTAGGTCGCCTTTAAATGTTTCTAGCGAAACTGCATTTGATAGTCTTACCTTAGCTGAACGAGTTGCACTTCCTTCTCCTTTTTTAGTTTTCATATATCCAAAGAAATCTATTTCCGGATAATCTTTAATAGTTGAATCAGGTGCAAACTGTATTACCTTTTTATCCGCACTTCCTTCTGCTTTTACTTCTGCTGTAGGTTCACTCAATTGTTCTACAATATTATAACGTATTGCCTGTCTTGATATGTACGTGTATTGATCTCCATTTCCCCTTGCCATTTTTTTCAATGATGCTACATTTCCAATTCCTTCTCCATAATTAGCACTCTCAGCTTCAAATATCATTGATACTATTAATCCTTTTGGCTTCATTGATTTTCCCATTATTTATCTCCCCCATCTGTATTTTCAGTTTTTTTACCATCTATCAGACCTGTGACAAAAGCATAACCTATTGTCTTAAAAACATTATCATCCTTTAAGCACTCTGTAATAAATGTTGGTACGGGCTTACCTGTATATAGATAACAATTTAAAATTGTATCCATAAACATATTTTTATTACTTGTTTTTAAAGCATTCAAAAGTCTATAGGATATACCGTTTAGCTTATTCTCCGAATTCTTGGATTTATAAGCTTCTCTTAGGTAGTAACCTGCACCACTTGCTGTCTTTACAATATCTTTTTCCGTTCCTTCCATATACCCAACTCCTTTCATGTATTTCAAGTTTACTTTAATCAAACTTCTTATATGGCTTTCGTTGTATTTTGCATCTTTGGGACTAGATATTTTTATAACTAAAACTTTATGAATCAGAATGAATAAATTTTCATTGTTCAATAAGTTCTTCATCACTTCATCATATAACCTAAAATATGTTTTTACCTCTTGAAAGCCAGTTTTTATCAAACTATTCAGTTCATCTTTGGATTCATACAATACTCTAAGAACATTTTTTGACAGAAGATTGAACCTATACTTTTCATCCTCATAGCGAACTACCTGAATATCCGCAAGCTCATACTTTTCGCTGTCATTAATACTTTCATGCAGGGCTTTTATCATTGTCCCAAAGGCATTATATATTCCTTTTGATTCTTCATTATGTAAAATATCGTGCTTTATGTTGAAGTTTATATTCTCAGAACTTTTTACACTCTGATTATCATTAATATATATTCCATTTCCATAAACTGTTGTAAAACCGGCTGGAACGCAATAATATACTATTTTACATATTGGACATATCTCAATATCGCTGACAAAATTCCAAACATGGGATGTCTTCCTGGATGTGTCAAAAAACATTCTATTAAGAAAACTTAATCCCTTATCTATTTTTCGTATTTCCCTTCCACATTGAAAGCAGCACAAGTTGAATTTTGTCTTGTTATTTAAATATTCCTTTAACTCGCTAATGCCTAATTCTATATCCAACATGTTTGTATTTAGATATTTGTCAATTATTGCATTCGGAGCCTTACTTGCTTTGGCTTTTTGGTCATAATATCCTGTACATTCTGATTTCAATATACTCTCTTTATCCTTTGATAATAAATCTTTTAAATCTAGTAAAAAATCAGAATTTATTGTTGTTACTTTTTTACTTGGCTTTTCCAGTCGTTTTAAATCAATATTACCCTCTATCGCTTTATATGCTGAGTTTTTTAGCTTAGTTTTAATAAAATCAATATCCTCTCCTACTTCTTTTTCCTTCGATTCATCCATTTCCATATTAAGCAGCTTATCTATTTTATTAATCAATTTTGAGAAAACCATCGTTTCTTCATATGTATCAATAAAATATCTAAAATACTTCTCTTCAAAGTTTTCTAAAACGTCAGTTTTTATTATTAATTCCTGACCATTGATACTAACCTCATCATTTGCATGTTTTAAGATATTAACTAATCCAACAACCCCAGCATTGTAAAGCCAATCAGCAAGACTTAACTTAATGTAGTCCAATTTCTCACCTCCCACCTAATAAACTAACTCAAGCATTCCAAAACCTTGGTTTCTCTTAAATCCAAGTCCTAAAGAATACAAATCCTTTAAATCCGTTACATTCCCACACAGTTTAAAAATGCCCTCGTAAGAATTAACGCATAAATAATCTCTACGGGATATTTCTTCAAACGCCTTAATATCTTGTCTTACAACAACATTTTTCATCTTAACACTTTGAAAAACAAGCCTTTCTTCTAGCCCTCTGCCCCTAAAGTTTTCAAGAACTTTTCCAGCAATATAATTAAGCTCGTTTTCATAACTTTCATCTTCAATCTTTAGATAATAATTCTGATTATTTTTAATGCATATTGGAGATAAAGTTTTAAATATGGCTTCACCTGAATCTAGAGGTTTTTCTTTCACCATAGATATCCGTTCCCTTTTAGCACAAAAATCCTTATACTTAAACTCACTAATCTTTAAAAGACCGTTGTAAAGATACAAGATAAATTCAGTATCTGGAGAACTTACCAATAATGAAACACCATCTTTAACGTTTGCTAAATCTCCATCGACCTCAAAGCCTCTCATCTTAGTAGAAAAGCAAAAGTTCTTGCTCTTTTTGTTTGCTTTCCCATTAAAGTTATAAAGCTTCTCATAATACTCCGGGTCAGACTTTTTTAAAGCCTCTTTTATCAAACTGACAAACATCATGTTATGGGAAATTGGCAGTTTATCAACCTTAAAATCACATTTTAATCTCACTTTTGTCACCTCCTTCCATTGATAGTTCAATTTAAATTCTATATCACAATGTGGACACAGCTCAGCGCAAATAAAAATTTCTCATCTTTTCTATTTCATTTTTTATCTCATATACAATTTCATCAGGTTCCAGCACAATTACAGAGGATCCCATACCTAAAATCCAAGTCTTTATCTCTGTAAGCCCTCTCATCTTAGCCTTAAAAATAATCGCTCCCCCATCCGTTTCAGTTATCACCTGATTTTTCACCCAGACTTTTTCCTTTATAATCTGCGACATAGGATGCATTATCTTAAGCTTTATATTGTATTCCTTGCCTTTATAAATCCCTAAGCAGTTTTCCATGCTCTTTTCAGGATCAAAGCTTTCATCCTTTGGGAATGTTTCATCCATAATCTCATAATTTTCTATTCTAGAAATTTTAAAATCTCGGATTTCCTCCTTTAATTCACAAAAACCTATTAAGTATAAGTCCTGCTTATACTGTAGGGTTGTGTAAGGTCGTATTATTCTGGTTAATTTGCCGGAATTTAAAGAATTGTAGTCTATTCTAATCTTCTTTCTTGAAAGAACTGCAGCATGGATATCTAAAAACTTCTTTCGCTCCACGCTCAAGTCAATATTTGAGATTGTCTCTTTTGCCATATGATTGCAAAAGTCAACCTGTTCCTTCTCTCGTGCAGAATTCATTGCATTAATCTTCGTTACAATATTTGAAATGTCTTTAGATGCTATATTTCTTGAATCCTTAAGATATTTTTCTACGAGTTGAAGTGAATTTTGTTCTTGAGTTGAAATATTAAGTCCTAGCATTAGATTGTCGTTATAAAGTTGATAACCTCCATATTTTCCTCTTTCACCGTCAATAAGTATTGAGGCAACTTCCAGATCATCACGATATCTTCTTACTGATCTCTCATCAACCTCAAGCAGCGATGCAATCTCGCTTATCTTCATCTTTCCATTCGCCTGTAATAAGATATACATTTTTATTGCATTTCCAACCTGGCTCACAAAACGTCCCCCCTAAGTAAGTAAACAATTTACTACACCAAGTTACAATTTTCATATATATATGACATAAACTTTCAAAATCACTATACCACTAATATTTTTTTATGTAAATACAAATTAAGGATTTATTTGGTATAATGTATAAATGAAAAAATAAAGTAGTCTACCAAGGACGTTGCACTTTGATGGTTTTCAGTAAGAAGGGCTATTGCAAAACTAATTTTTATAACTTAGTTTTTGCAACAGCCCATTAATTCTTTTAATTCCTCTTTTGTCATGTATTACAATACCTGATTCATATTTGCAGGAATTTCCCAATCCTAATCAATTTATAGTTTTAATATCCCCAATCATCAACTTTCCAATTATCTGAGGTACTTTTTCTTATTAATATCCAATTCCAACCTGTATATGTTGAATTCGGATTTAAACTTCCATCACCACCTGAAGAATCTACATCAAAATTGGATAATAGAACAATTACATTTTCAGCTTTAGCCCCATTTACTGAACCACGTCCGTTTTTCAAATACCCATCAATAAAGCTATTTGATGTATCGTCGTCATACCATAGTTTCGTAAGTTTACAGCCTTCAAAATCCTTAAATTTTTCCTTTACGCAATTTATTGCATTATTTATTTCCTCTTCACTAAATTTTGTAGACTTTTCAACGCTAATTGAAACATTGTTTGTTTTACCGGCCTGTTTACAACCCGCTAAAGAAAACACCATTAAAACAATACAAATAGAAAAGATCACATTTTTCATATAAACCTCTATTCCCCTTCATGTTAAAATTATATCTCCAAATATAGCTTAGGATATTCTATAATATACGATAATTAATCTTAAGAGTAACGGAGTTTTTGAAAACTTTTAGCATTTTTCGCTAATTGTTTGACCTTTCTATATATTAGTCTTTATAATTAAAAGCCTGTATAAATTATTATTCCTTACCAGCTAAAAGCTCCGATGGTATTACTATATCTAAATTCTGATTATATTCCGTATAATTTATATCTGCAGTGAATTGAAAATCTTCCCTCAAAGTACTATCAATTATCACTTTTATACTATTTATAAGATATGTATCTTTATTGATAGATATCTCAATATGTGCTTTTTCAATTTTATCATTTACACTTGCCTTTACATTTCCTACTTCCAGATATATTTTTTTAGAATCGTTTTTTACGGTAACACACTTTTTGCTCCCATTCCATATAATATGTTCATCGTCATTTTGAATTCCAAGATTGGTAAGCACTTCTCTTAAAGGCAGCATTGTTCTGCCATTTACAATTAACGGCACATCGCTGTAAGTACCTGTCTTTCCATTAATTACGATCTTTATATCTTTACTTTCGGCAACATTGTCAGAAGCGCTTACTAGCGTAAAAGACACTGCAATAACGATACAAAATATAGCTAAACAAACAATCTTTTTCACAATATAAAACCCCCATCTAAAATTAATGATCCCTTAATGTAATTCATGAATTAAACCTGTACCCCGTACCCCACAAAGTTTCGATATACTGTGGATTCCCGGCATCCTTCTCAATCTTCTTTCTTATTTTCTGTATATGAACCGGCACAGTAGCTGTATCCCCATAATAATCGTCACCCCAGATAGTGTTGAAGATATGCTCTTTTGTGAAAACAATATTGGGATTGGAAGCGAGAAAAAATAGAAGCTCGTACTCCTTGGTCGTCAATTGTATTTCCCTGCCATTCACAAAAACCTTATGTGATCCTGCGTTGATCTCCAATCCTTTATGGTTAATTACCTCTGAACATGTATTTTTACCCTTTAACCTTTCATATCTGTTAATATGGGATTTTACTCTTGCTGCAAGCTCAGCAGGACTAAATGGTTTAGTCAGATAATCATCAGCACCATAGTCAAGTCCCCTTATTTTATCAATATCCTCGCTCTTTGCAGACACCACAATTATGGGAATCTCAAATCTATTTCTCACCGCTTTTATTATCTCATAACCATTTTTATCGGGCAACATCAGATCTACAATTATAACTTCATAGATGCCTGAGATAGCTTTTTCCAATCCCTTCATGCCATCATGGACAATATCGGCCTTGTATCCGTTTAATTTAAGGTAATCGCGTTCCAGCTCTGCAATATTAATATCATCTTCAATAATCAAAACACTTCTCATATTTCACCTCTACCGGCTTATTATTAAGGCAGGAATTCTTATTGTAAAGCAAGTTCCACTGCCCTCAACACTTGAGGCACTTATTTTACCACCATGTGCTTCTACAAGTTCTTTTGCTATTGCCAAGCCAAGCCCGGTACTCAAAAGGTCTTTGGTTCGCTCAGTATCAACACGGTAAAACCTGTCAAAAACATGTTCCAGCTTGTCCTCTCCAATTCCCCGGCCGTCATCTCTAACGTCTACACAAACAAAATCCTTCTCCATATATAAATCAACCCATAGGGATAAACTTGCTCCACCCCTGTACTTAACGGCATTTCCTATTACATTTCTGAAAATCTGATGTATTCTTTTGGTATCTATATTGAAAACTACATTTTCCTCAAGCTTATTCGTATAGGCAAACTTAAACCCTCTTTCCTGAAACTCAAGTTCAAATTCCTCAAACAGATCATTAAAAAATGGTATTGCTTCAACTTCTGCAAAATTAAAATCAAGCTTTTGCATATCCAATTTAGAGAACAGAAACAGATCATCTATCAATTTGTTCATATACTCAGAATTGCTATATATTATCTTAAGATATTTAGACAAATCTTCCCTTGATATCACAGTATCATCCAAAATAGCTTCTATGTAGCCTTGTATTGACGTCATAGGAGTTTTTAAATCATGAGATATGTTTGCTATAATCGTTTTCCTGTTTTCCTCATATTCAGACTTCACCTTTTCCCCTTCCTTAAGCTTCCGGGCCATTTCATTAAATGAGTCAATCAGCTGGCCTATCTCATTTGATACACAATTCTTAATTTCTACATCATAATTACCGCGAGCAATTTCAGAAACTCCATTTTTCAGACTTCCTATAGGATTTAATATTTTTGCTTCGATTCTACGCAAAAAGAAAAACTCAAAAAATGTAACCATACTGAATAATAAAGCAATAAAAACACTAAAGGCCTTAAAACCTCCATATTTTATGAGAATGTACCATACCAGAAGTGTAAAAATAACAATTACCGGTTTAGCATATTTGATATACCGATGAAAACGCTGAAACTCGGCTTTATACTTTTTTAATTCCCTGATATGCTTCGGTAAATTCGAAGTATCGCATTCCATACAGGCTAATGCGCATTTTTCCTTATTACACTTTTTAAATTTTCCCTTAAACTTTTGGCAAAGGCCCATATATACCACCTTAAATATAATAAATGCAAATTGTAATTATTTACTTAGGAATAATGAAAATATGACATGATCTTAATTATACTACAATATCTTAAAATGGCAAAGGATGCAAATACTTACTTCGTATTTAGCATCCTCTGTTTCTTTACAGCATAAAATCATTCCTTTTGAACCTCTTTGCCTACCAGTTGAAGTTAGCTTCCGCAAATAATTTCACATCACAGTTTTCATTGTTTTCATCTTTCTTAACTCCGTCTACCTCTATGGATATTTTCTCAATTTCGCTTTTACTGTTTACAAAAACCTTAAAATTAAAGTCAGTTTTCTCAACACCGTGGAATTCCTTCATAAATTTGTGCTTGCAATTTTCTTCATCCATACACTTGTGATTATCACAGCACTCCTTCATATGTTCACAAAATGCCGCTTTTAAATCTTCAGACATATCTGCATGCTGCAAGCTAAGTATTACGGATTTGTCTTCCTGTTCAAGAACCTTGATACTATTTAGCACCCCTAAAGCAAATGTAATTTTTCCAAAGCAATCCTTTACCCCGGAATTTCCATTATGGTGAGCGTGCAAATGCTTCATAAAGCACATATGCCCCTTACATTCATCACCTTGAAATTCAAGACTGTTTTGCAGTTTGATTTTCTTTCCTTCGCAGTCTACTTCAGAGTTAGTTGTAACTTTTTTAAATCCAGTCTTATTGTTTTTCTCAAAGGTATTGTCAATGCTGAATACCTTTTTTTGCCCTTTAACAGCCTCTGCAGTTAGAGTACCATTAAAAACCTCCTTTGACTTCATTGTTTTAAAAACATCGTACAAAATTTTAATCTTATTCATAATTTCGGCCTCCTTTTTATTTTGAGATACTGTACTGTTTTGTATCTGCTATGAGGCCATTATAAATCTCGAATTTAAATGGAAAATAAAGCAAATTTAAAAATTCTATAAAGATTTTTAAAAACATTCTAAACAATTGAAAAGTACATCTGCTAAACACAAGGCTGTTGGATATTCTCCAGCAGCCTTGTGATGTGCATATTTATACTTTTCACAAAATAATTTATTCTTTTTCAGCAGGCTGTTCTTCCTGCATTGCATCTTCCGTCTCAACGTTTTTTCCACTATCTTTAGTAAAGAATTTACTAACATTACCCCAAATACCCTTTAAACCATTCTGAATTCCAGCTGCCTTTTCTTTCACATTATTAGCAGAATCCTTTACACTTTCTGACGCTTCCTTAACATTGTTTGCAATATCCTGTCTTGTCTCTTTACCGGCTTTAGGTGCAAAGAGTAACCCTGTTACGGCTCCAACAGCGGAACCTAGAGTTGCAGCTGCAGCAAATTTTTTAACCGCCTTAGCCTTTTTTTCTTTTTCTTTCTTATTTTTAGCATCCTTCAAAGACTTTAAAAATTTCATAATAATAATCCTCCTAAACTCATATATTATATTTCTATTCCCCAGCGTATTAACCTATTCTTGGCAAAATCGGAATCTAGGTTCAATAACTCCGCAAGCAAGCCTTTTGCCTGAATTTCCAGCCGGTTGAGTCCTATAATCATCAGGATTATTGTGTATTATAACTGCCCTTCCTAAAATATCTTTTACTTTAAATTTGTCAGTAAAAAAGCACATCCTTGCAATACCATGGTTGGAAAATAACACTGGAAAATCTCCTGCATGATTGCCATGTGGCTGGCCATTAGGATTCCAATGTCCTCCTGCTGCCATGAATGGCTCTTCTCTATTACCAACTTCGCAATTACCGTTTTCGTGTATGTGAAAACCGTGTGGTCCTACAGGCGCTTCACCGTTTTTACCCGGTTTGTATTCCGGAAGCCCTGATACTTCAACATATATTTGTGTCCCGCCCGGTACATCCTTAAATATCACATGGCCACTGATCTGCGGAGCGAGTGTACCTCCACGTATATAGGCAACAGCCTCCGCACTAGTTACAGGCCAAGGCTGCACTGCATTCATCATTGTCATATAAATTGCATTCACACTCATACCTCCCTACAATAAATTCTGCATGAGAACCTTGAAATAAGTACTCCGATTAACTTTTAATTGAAATATAATATATTATATTTGAGCGTCAACATAATTGTGACTTTTAAAAGAAGATTCTCAATATGAATTGATTAAAGAAGGATAGTCGCCAATCAATTCCCGGTTATGATTTTCCTCGGAAATGTTGGCGACAAGTTTATTCATTTATTCCAAATAATCAAAGTTCAAACTTAATCTGACCGTCCTCTTTATCTTCATCCTTGATATAACATCCGACAGCCGGTATATTTTTTGTCCTGTAATAATCAAGGTCTTTGAACGAAACCTCAGATAACCTTTTTACAGTGGTCATCACGCTTCCCTTCTTTTCCTTGAGTACCTGAACTCCCTGAGAATCCCTGGTGGATTTAGGGTTGATATTTGAAGTACTAAATATCAATACTTTCTTAAGACTACTGAACGCAACGAGTTCCTCATCCTCAGTAATGTATTGCATATATATTATTTTTGACAAATCACTATAGGCATTTGCAAGCTTTTTGCGGTTTGTCTTTGTCGCGTAGCTTTCCAAATCAATCTTTGCAACTTTTCCATTTTCAAATGCAAAAATCATATAGCCTTTATAGTCATCGGTTGCAACTATATTAATAATCCTTTCATCTGCTTCCAGTCCTAAAAGGTTGGTCAGATAGTCACCCAGACTGCTTGCCTTACAATCGTCAATTTCATAAATCCTGATCTTATATACTGTCTGCTTGTTTGAGAACAACAGTAAATCAGCTTTATTATGAGTCTCAATCTCCTGAACTATAGAGTCATCGTCTTTCAGCTTATGCTCAGGACTTGTTCTTAAAGACGTAAGAGGTATCTTTTTCAAGTAGTTGTGATCGGTTAAAAATATCTTTAAGTTATAATCCTCAATAAAATGTTCCTGAGTAATTTCTTCAACATGCTCTTCATGCAGTATATCAGTACGTCTCGGCTTGCCGTATTTTTTTGAAACCTCGCCCAGCTGCTTGACTATTATTTTCTTTATCTTTTTGTCATTTCCATATATATCTTTTAACTCTGCAATTTCTTTCTCAAGCTTGTCAATCTCGCTGACCTTGTCTAAAATGTATTCCTTGTTTAAATTTCTCAGCTTTATTTCCGCGATAAATTCCGCCTGCACATGGTCTACCCCAAAACCGTCCATAAGGTTTGGTATAACCATTGCATCCTCTTCAGTTTCCCTGATTAATCTTATTGCCTTATCTATATCCAAAAGTATTTTCTTCAAACCGACTAATAAATGGAGCCTATCCGACTTTTTATTTATATCGAACAGAGTTTGCCTCTTAATACAATCTACCCTGAATTCAATCCAATTAGCCAATATACCTTTTATGCCAAGCACCTTAGGTCGGCCATTTATCAAAAGATTAAAGTTGCACCCAAAACTGTCTTCGAGCGGTGTCAGCTTGTAAAGCTTATTCATTAAGGCATCCGGATCGGTATTCCTTCTTATATCGATGGTGACCTTAAGACCGTCGAGATCAGTTTCATCCCTTACATCCAAAATATCTTTAATCTTATTATTCTTAACAAGCTCAATAATTGAATCTATGATAGCTTCAGTAGTTGTAGTGTACGGTATTTCATAGATTTCGATGCAGTTGTTTTCCTTGTCATACCTGTATTTCCCTCTTACTTTAAAGCTTCCTCTGCCGGTGTTATATATTTCTTTAATATCCTTCTCTTTATATATAAGCTGCCCGCCTGATGTAAAATCCGGTGCCTTTAAGTAATCTGAGACCTCTATATTTTCATTGTTTATAAATTGAATGGCAGTCTCGCAAACCTCATTCAGATTGAAACTGCAAATATTACTGGCCATTCCAACAGCTATTCCCTGATTTGCACTTACCAGAATATTAGGAAAAGTTATCGGAAGAAGAGTAGGCTCTTTCATTGTTCCGTCATAATTGTCTACAAAATCAACGGCATCCTTGTCAAGGTCTCTAAAAAGCTCCTCACATATCTTATCAAGCTTAACTTCCGTATAACGGGGCGCTGCAAAGTGCATATCCCTTGAATACTGTTTTCCGAAGTTTCCCTTAGAGTCGACATAAGGGTGCAAAAGCGCATCATTACCCCTTGTCAGCCTTACCATTGTCTCGTAAATTGCCATATCTCCATGAGGATTAAGCTTCATAGTCTGACCGACAACATTGGCCGATTTGGTTCGTCCCCCTGTCAATAAGCCCATTTTATACATGGTATACAGGAGTTTCCTGTGCGATGGCTTAAGACCGTCTATTTCAGGTATTGCCCTTGAAACAATTACGCTCATGGCATAGGGCATATAATTTTTTTCAAGTGTATCAACAATCTTCTGTTCAATTAATCGACTTTTGGACATAATAAAAATTCACCTTTCCAAAATACTCATCTTTGCTAAAGTTCAACATTTCATTTACCCTCTACGATACGTCTATCATATCCAGATACCTGTAGCCGTTTTCTTCAATAAAATTCTTTCTCCCCGGAAGATTGTCCCCCAGCAGGACATCAAACATTCTCTCGGTGCTTTCCACATCATCTGGCATTACCTTAATAAGCTTTCTTGATTCGGGATTCATGGTTGTCTCCCACATCATCTCCGGCTGGTTTTCACCAAGTCCCTTTGAACGTTGAACGCTATACTTTCCATTGAGTTTTGCAACTATATCGTTTTTTTCCTTATCGGAATACGCAAAATATGTTTTATCCTTGTGTGTTATTTCAAAAAGCGGTGACTCAGCTATAAAAACCTTTCCTAAATTAATCAGTGTAGGTACTAACCTGTAAATCATGGCAAGTATAAGAGTCCTGATCTGGAAGCCGTCTACATCGGCATCTGTACAGATAATTATCTTACTCCATCTGAAGTTGTTGATATCAAATGTATTAAGCTCCTTGTTATGCTTGCTCTTAATTTCTACACCACAGCCCAAAACCTTTAAAAGATCTACGATTATTTCACTCTTAAAAATATTATCATAGTCTGCTTTCAAGCAGTTCAGTATCTTACCTCTTACAGGTATTATCGCCTGAAACTCAGCATCTCTGCCCAGCTTACATGCACCTAACGCTGAATCTCCCTCCACTATATAAATCTCTCTTCTGTTGATATCTTTCGTCCTACAGTCAACAAATTTCTTAACCCTATTGGATATATCAATATTTCCGGTAAGCTTCTTTTTTATATTAATTCTTGTCTTTTCAGCAGTCTCACGGCTTCTCTTGTTCACAATGATCTGCTCAATTATCTTGTCACTTTCCATCTTGTTTTCAATGAAGTATACCTCAAGCTGCTGCTTCAAAAAATCAGTCATCGCTTCCTGAATAAACTTGTTTGTTATTGACTTTTTGGTCTGGTTTTCGTAGCTTGTAATTGTTGAGAATGAATTTGTAACAAGTATCAAGCTGTCCTGGATGTCCTGAAATGTTATCTTGGCTTCATCCTTGGTATACTTGCCGCGTGCTTTTATACACTTGTCTATTTCGTATACAAAAGCGTTTTTGACAGCCTTGTCAGGAGCTCCTCCATGTTCAAGAAAACTTGAATTATGATAATATTCCATCATATTGATCTCGTTATTAAAACTGAACGCTATCTGCATCTTTACTTTGTATTCCGGTTTATCTTCCCTGTCTCTTCCCTTTGTACTTGTTTCATAAAATTGAATACCTGTAAAGGACTTTTCACTAGACACTTCAGTTATATAGTCAACAATTCCATTCTCATAGCAGTATTCAAACGTCTCTGTTGACTCCTCATCAAAAAGGACAAACTTCAAACCGGCATTTACAACCGCCTGCTTTTTAAGAATATTTGAATAATACTCAAGCGGTATATTAATATCTGTAAATACGTCAAGATCAGGTTTCCATTTTATAATGGTTCCTGTTCCCTCATAATTGCACTTTTGCTTTAGGAGCCCACCTACATTTTCACCCTTTTCAAAATGCAAATCGTATTTGAACCCATCTCTGTAAACAGTGACATCCATATATTCAGAACTATATTGCGTAGCACAGCTTCCAAGTCCGTTTAAGCCGAGACTGAATTCATAATTCTCTCCGGAATTGTTCTTGTACTTACCACCTGCATAAAGCTCACAAAAAACCAATTCCCAGTTGTATCTCTGCTCTTTTTCATTATAATCGAGGGGTATTCCTCTTCCATGATCCTTTATCATCACAGAATTATCCTTAAACCTTGAAACCTCAATTACCCTTCCAAAGCCTTCTCTTGCTTCATCTATTGAATTTGAAAGTATCTCAAAAACAGAATGCTCGCACCCCTCAATACCATCAGATCCAAATATAACTGAAGGCCTTAGCCTTACCCTATCAGCACCTTTTAAAGAGGTAATACTCTCATTGCCATACTGTTCAACTTTACTTTGCTTTGACATATTCGTAAAGCACACTCCTATCAGAAAATTCTGCCTTGATACGGGATGTTACCCCCAAAAATCAGCTTACATCAAACTAATGTTCGTGTCAAGTCAAGGATGCAACAGATCCAATCTTTCCTACATTTGTCCTAAAATAGTAAATAAATTCGTAAGTAATTTTTTTTAAAATTTTGTTAAAAACCTATGTTGATTATTTGAAAATATTATAATATAATTTTCTTGGAAATAAAATGCTAAAACTTTTTTTAGAATGCTTAGGTTTCATTTCAGTATAGCGTCTCAATTATACCTTGCATATTTTTTCATTCAAATAACTAAAAAAGGACTGATTCATGTGAAGGATTTAAGTATTACTAAAGCTGAATGGGAAAGCTCTAGAATTGATTCCGTTTTAGAAATTGAAAAGTTAGAACCTGATGATATGGAATCTTTCGTAAGAGACTTTCTACTCCCAAATTTACAACATAGTTACAATCATGTCAAGGAGTATATCTCCAACAACACAAGAAAAAACATATACACAATAAAGAAACAGCTGGCTGACTTAATTGAGAATCAGGAAGTAGTAAGAATTTCCACAAGTGAAGCATTTGAGTCAACTAATATTAGCAAGTTTGGTGCATCATATTTGATACTTGAAAGCCTCAATGATATTTACCTTTTTTCATCGATTATGAAATCAAAGATACCTACCTGTGATGCAAACACAAAACTGTTGTTTACATTAGGGAAGCTATCAAAAGAAATATGCACTTTACAAAAAGAAATTAGAGAATCTTTAGAACAACAAGCAAGAAGCTGCCTAAGAATTTAGGCGGCTTTTTTTTGAAAAGTTTGAAAAAACAAATATCCTAATATCAAGTTAGGCTAAATACTCCTCAGATTTTTATTTTTTCTCTTTTTTAACAACCGAAAGACAGCTGATATCAGCAATATTCCAAAAGCAATAGCAGCCGCACTGGCTATAGCTTGTATTCCCGTATTTGCAGCTTCAAACAGCTTATTTTCAGAAATATATTGTGTAGAATTATAAATCGCAATTCCTGGAACCAGAGGAAAAATTCCCGGAATGGAAAATACCATAGCAGGAGCTTTTATCAATCTTGCAACGCTTTCGCTGTACAACCCCACTACGACAGCACCTAAAAAGCTCGATATTACAACATTGCCTGTAGATTCAAGTATCCAGGCATATGTAATCCACCCCAGCATACCGGATAACCCAACCCATAACAGATTCTTTCTTGTTACATTGTACATTATTGCTGGACATAGACTCGCTATAAAAGCTAAAATAATCTCTTCCATTGTTAAATCCACCTTAATCCAAATGATAATATGATAGCGACTCCTGCACTTAAAGCTACAACGATAAATATTGCTTCTGCAATTCCGAACTGGCTTGATACAATATCACCATGAAGCGCATCTTTTAAAGCATTTGTTATTGCAACTCCGGGAAGCATCATTATAATTGAGGAAATAATTATTCTGTATATATTTAAAACAGGAAATAACTTTACAGCTATAATACTCACGCTTGCAGCTATCAAACCAGATGCAAAATATTCAAAAAATCTAAATATCCCTGCCCGAGATATCTTCTCATTAGCGAAATATATCAGCATTCCAATAAAAAAAGCAGCTATAGAATCCTGAACAGTGCCCTTAAAAAGGAGAGTATATACTAAAGCAGTAATGCCCGCAACAATAAGTCTTAATCCAAATCTATAGCCCTTCTCTTTCTCTATACTGTCTAAAATTCTAATAGCATCTTCATAAGACATTATATTCTCCTGAAGGCCTCTAGAAAACGAATTAACTTTTTCTATACAGCTTAAATCCACTGTCCTATCATTAATTCGCTTAACAAAGGAGAGCGGTTCTCCATCCTTCCCAATAACAGTTATAAATATTCCTGTTGGAAGTACAAAGCATTCAGCGTCAACACCATAGCACCTACAAATTCTTCCAATTGTATCCTCAACCCTGTAAATCTCTGAGCCATTGGTCAACAGGATTTTGCCCGCCTTCACAGCTATTTCCATCACCTGATTTATTTTCATATTACTATTCCCTATAAAACCTTTCACTCATAATAGTTACAATAGAAAGCTTTAATAAAAGTTTAAAATAATATTATAGGTATGTCAAAATAAATAAATGTGCTATAGAAATTAATATTTCATTTTCCCCTCATTTGTTAATCAAATTCACAAGATATGAAAAATACCAATACTGGCATAATATACACAACATAAAATATTGACTGAATTATCAAAATATTCATGAGGTGATTAATCTATGAAAAAAAGAATAAGTTTGATATTCTTGTTTGTTTTTATGTTTTCAGTAAGCGTTTTTGCTCAATCACAGACCTACACAGTGAAATCCGGTGATACGATGTGGAAAATCGCCAGTAAATTCCAGGTAGGAACTAGTGAAATAATCTCAGCAAACCCCCAGGTCAAAAACCCAGCTCTCATTTATCCTGGACAGAAATTAGCAATACCAAGCGTAACTGTTAAGACCCAGGAGAATGAAGTAATAAGGCTTGTTAATGCTGAGAGGGCAAAAGCCGGACTTCAACCCTTAACTCAAAACTGGCAGTTGTCAAGAGTTGCAAGGTATAAGTCACAGGATATGATAGACAAAGGCTATTTCTCTCATACCTCTCCTACTTACGGATCTCCGTTCAAGATGATGGAATCCTTTGGCATTAGATACTCTGCCGCAGGCGAAAACATTGCCATGGGTCAGCAAAGCCCAACTGAAGTAATGAACGCTTGGATGAATTCCCCAGGCCATAGAAACAATATTTTGAGTCCTTCATTTACACAAATCGGTGTAGGTCTCGCAAAAGACAAAAACGGAAGAATGTATTGGACTCAGATGTTTATCAAGCCTTTATAACATTTTACTGAGCTAATTTCTTAGATTCAGAGCAAAAAGGGATCATATCATACTTTAAAGTAGAATATGGTCCCTTTTGCTATTTTTAAGAAATTTGCAATAGTTTACTCAATGACTATAACAGCACTTTTACCAATCTCTACCCAATTATATAAAAATTTCGCATGACTGGTATAGTTTCTTACGCACTTATGCGATCTCGGAACAGTACCAACTGTAGACAAGTACTCCTGCATACCGGGATCTACACGTTTTCCACCTTTTTTTATGTAATCCACAGGTACACCATGGATATATGCTCCACCGTTAAATCTTATGGCATACGGTGCATACCCGGCAATTTGCTTTGTAGCATCATCCAGGTATGTAAACTTCGCTACCTTTTGTATTGCCATATAATACCCAAGGTCTGTAGGCAGTTTGTGTTTGGAATTTTCACCAGTTGTAGCATAAGTGTAGGATATCAAATTCCACTTCCCATCTATTAATTCAAAAACACCCTCATTTTGGTTCTTTCTATCAACTACAACTACTTTACTTAGTTTTTCTATTGATTCCCTAAAAGAAATATACTTTTTAGGAACATAGTATTCCCCTTCAAAATTCAATGCATGTATCTTATAGAAACTATCTGTCTCTGCAATTATAGATACCAAAGCCCCGTCGGAAATGTACCTGAACTCAGCTCCTAAATTCGGCTCATAATATGCAGGTGCAGCCTGATTCCTTTGTATCCCGAATTTATCTTTTGTTCTGCCCTTATATAAAGGAGCTGTACCCGCACGATTTTTATAGTTTGTAATATAAGCTGATGTGTTTTTATCCAGCTCATTTTGGGCTGTGTTAACAGCCTCAAACATCTTATCGAATTGAAACTCTCTTTTCTCTGCCAGTATCGACAGTATGTAACCATTTTGGACTTTATTATCTACCTTCCACGCTATTTTGTACCATTTATCCGTCTTATACTTTTCAAGATATTCTCCTTGAACCTCTGCTACGAGATTAACTTTCTCAAAATATTGGGCTTTTCCTATTACCTTTGCCGATGAAGAAGGCTTTTCCCTTATATTAATCTCATCACTTAGAATCAGCAGGTAATCAGTTGGAACTTCATACTTGCTGTACTTTTTATTTATTACAACTTCTTCAGGAACCTTCGATTCAAATGTTTTCAGCATAATTTCTCTATATTCCGTCAGATCGCCCTTCCCGCTTTCAAGCTCTTTCTGATCAACGATTACATCCGATTCCGTAACATTCTTTTCTTCTGCTTCACCCTTCAAAGGCTCGGCCGTGACATTAGTATCCGGTGTAACAATTCTATCGTGTTCGCTCTCGGAATTGTATACTTCGTTATACACCTCATTTCTCACTGCAATATTATTATCAGTTTTTTTATCACAGGCTGTAAGAAATAATAAGATTATAGGCAATAAAACAAAAGCCCTTTTCATGGTTGCACCCCCATAAATACCATATACACTAACTGTTTAGCAATGTGTCAGCTGGCAAAGTACATACTCTGATTGTAATAAAGGTATCAGACAGAAAAGACAAATATACAAGGTTTACCATTTAATATAAAGACATACTTTTATGAAAAAATCACTATATTATAATTTTAAGCCTGTATAACTCAAGTGTCAATTTATATGGGTAGTATTTAATAATATCTTAATATTACATGTTTCCAATGATCGCTTTTAGAACATCCCCAAATGGCAGCTTGCCTATATCAGCAACGGTTTTCTCCAGCTCAGTCTTCTGCTTTAGTGAACCTACCAGCAAAATTTCAACGTTCTGCTCTCTTCCAATTAGAATGGAGTTCACATCAAGAGAACCAACTATAATACCCAATATCACGAGTGCTTCCGCAGGTGTCAGGTTTATTTTGTCCATATTGATATCAGGTGTTTTATCTGAGCTGCAATTTCTGGCGTCACTAGCACCAAGCTTCTCCATAATAGTTTTTAAGAGGGAATTCGATTGATCTGTTGAAAACACATCTTTTCCTCCTTATAGCCTGATTATATTGGTTGAATAACTACAGGTGCACCGCTTACACCAGCCCCAGGAACTGCCGCCAGACCCGCAGTAAAAATAAGGAATATAGCTGCAGCTATAATAAACAAGATACACTTCTGTTTATCCTCAGAAATATACATTACCATCACACCTTAAAGATATATATGCATTATATTAAAGGACTTCTTCCGAATGTGATTACTTTTAAATATATTATTGCAGCATAAAAGGGAGGATTAACCTCCCTTTTATAGCCTTTAGTATGTAATTAGCATTTTGGTCCGCAACCGAATCCGCCTAAAAATCCTGGACAGCAGACACATAAAATTACAAGTATTATTATTATCCAGAATATCCAGTCGTTACCGAACCCAAATCCGCAACCGCCTCTTTCATCAGTCATATTAAATCTCTCCTTTCAACTAAATAAATATAAGCGCTGATTAAAACCTCAATAGCATATTATTCATTAACTAAACATTGTGTTACATTTTTTATTCAGACCTGGCAACTATATTTCCCGTAAATATATTAACTACAAACTTATCTATAATGCTTTATTATGCTTATATGAACATACTACGATATTATTTTTGTTATTTCTATTATCTTACAACAATATATATTCTATAATGTATTTGACCATTTTTTAAGGGAGGAATGTAAACACATGAAAAAAATCACTAAGCCACTTACCTTAGCAGCTCTTGTTTTCCTAGTTTCTGTTAGTGTAATTTGCTTTTTTGCCCAATCTGTTTATTCCAAAAAATGCAATGACCATCAGAATTTCGAAGGCGAAGTATGCATAGGAGAATTTGGCCTGCATGCCTGTATACTAGGGAAAGGTAAACCGTCAATAATATTTGAGTCCGGTCATAGCGATTCCCATGAGTCCTGGCAACTGATCCAACCTGAAATATCAAGTAATAATTCAACATTATCGTACGACCGGGCCGGAATAGGTCTAAGCGACAATAGCCCTGTCAAGAGGACATCCTCGAACAAGGCATATGAACTTCATAGGTTGCTGAATGAAGCTAAGGTTAAAGCCCCGTACATAATTGTAAGCCATTCCATGGGAAGCTGGGTGTCCCGAATGTTTGCCAAACAGTTTGGTAATGAGTTGGCAGGTTTGATTTTAGTAGATCCAACACATGAAGATACAAATGAATATACCATCAATTGTTTGCCACCGGAAATGCTGGATTTATATAAGAAAGAAATATGCAAAGAGGGCACCTATGAGGATCTGCTTGAAAGTATTGATCAGATAAAAGAAGCAAGATATGCTTTGAAGGATATTCCTCTTACTGTAATATCAGCAAACGACCACAAGATGGGGACCGACTTTGAGGAAAAATGGGGTTTGTGGCAGAAAGATATTGCCTCATTGTCTTTAATAAGCAATCACATAATTGTCAACAGTGGGCACAATATTCACCAGGAAAAACCCGAGGTTATAATAGAAGCCATTAACGACATGATAGAAAATAAGAAATAAATACATTGTTCGAAAGAGGCGTAATAAAAGTTTGATGGCTTAAGGTCATCAAACTTTTACTATAAAGTTCACCATTTTATATTATAGATATACGCAGCATATCTTAGTTAATGTAGCTTGAAAGCTTATCATATGCCTTATATACCTCCTGGCTTTTTCCAACATTTATAGCCTTTTTAAAAATACCGGGCTTATACTTTTTAACTGTATCCAATTTTTCTTCGATATTGTCATATGATGCAGTAACCTCTCTATACTCCGCACATAACACTTCATTTTTCTTTTGAATAATCCAGTCCGTAATTCTTGTTCTTGTAGCTGGTTGTTCCATATGAGGTTTATCAAACGTAAAATATACCCTATTTCCAACCTTTGCTATTTCTCCATCCGGATAGCCTGCTTTAATTAAAGCATCAATAAAAGCATAACACATTTCTGTCTCATTAAAGACAATTCCAATATCCATAGTTAATTCTGATGGGTTTGAAAACTCGCCCAGTTTAAATCCGGTTAACCACCAATGCGTATCTTCTCTATTAAAAAGCTCTCTTCCATTCTTTTTTAAGGAAAACGCCATATACATCATATCTTCATTTTCAACACTTTTGTAAAAAGGCCCATCAATGACACCAGGAATACCCAAATTAAATACCTCTTTATATATCCCTATTTCACAGCCGGTATTCAAAGCATATTGGCCTTTCCAGAACTCAATCATCCATTTTTCGCCGCCATATTCAAAGCAAATCGGTTCACAATCAATTATCATTCCAAGAGGTGCCAAAGATTCATCATACAGCCCGCAATATCCAAATTTCCTCTGCCATGGATCTAATGTTGAATAAAAAATATCCTGTTTTGGGTCATAGTCATATCCGGCAACTCCAAATGCATCGTCCAACTCTTCATTATTCTGAGCCACACTAATTCCAACACCTGCAGTACCTGCTGATATTTTTACAATTAAAACAAATAATATTTTCCCTAAAATAAAAACCAGAATAAGTGGGAGCAAAACATAAAAAACTCCTGTCATAAACACAGCTTTTATATCCATGGAAAAGACATTAATAGTACTGACCCCAAGCAAACTAAATAATCCTGTAAAAAAAATTGTAATTCCTTCTATAAAACTGAGCATAAACCCTCACTCCTAATAAATCTCCCTATTATAATAATATTCTCCCATCAGCAATTATGTTAACGTATATTGCCAAAAAGGCAAAAAAAACTTCAGGTAGTTATAAAAACCTACCTGAAGCCTTAAAATTTAAAATTCTATTTGATCTTGTTTAAATTTAAATTCTGTCCTCCCTGCTTTAAGAGAAGCCCAGTTACTTTGCCTTCATCATTTTTAACAAAGCTTAGCTCTGCATCAACTACCTTGTAGAAAAACTCAGTTTCAGATTGTGCAAATATCTCATACTGTTCCTGTCCAGTAGCTTGAGCGTATAAGTGCTCACCATCAGTTGAAACAGTAATTGCAAATCCCTTCATCAACTCATATTCCCCAACATAGCTTTCATATATTTTCGCATCCAACTGAATTTCCTTCTTTTCTTCCGGTGCAGAACCTATTCTTTTTGCCTCAATATCAGCATTTCCCTGTTTTAACACTAATCCTGTCACTTCACTATTTTCATTCTTCTTAAAACTAATTCGAGCGTCAACTGATCTGTAGAAAAACTCATCTTCCGCCTCAGGGTATATCTCTGCCTTAGCCTGACCTGTGACCTGTGCAAATAGTTGGTCTCCGCTTTTAGTAATAATTATATTATACCCCTTCACATACTCGTATGTGCCCACGTACTTGTCAGTTATTCCGGATTCGAGCTCTATAGCCTTTGGTTCACTAGGCAGCTCATATTTCTTTCCTTGAACTATACCTGCAAGAATACCTGTAAGTGTATCCACATCATAGTAACCATTGTTTATAGTCATAATTATAGCTATATCCTTATCCACATACCTTGAAATATCGGCTGTAAAACTCAATGTATTACCACCATGGAATACTACTTTACCAAGGCTTTCGTCATCACGGACAAACCACCCTAATCCATATTTTCCCATAGTTTGAGTATCTTCATAACCTGTAAAAATCATATTCATAGTCTCTTTTTTAACTAGTTTTTCTGTATATAGGGCCCTATCCCACCTATACAAGTCTTCAACTGTTGAACATAAAAAGCCTGCTCCATAAGCACCTCTTAGGAGGAATTCATCATCTGTTGCAGTCAAATCCAAATATCCTAAATACCCCGTAGCGTTGTACATTTTTTCTTCACCTTTATAACATATACCTGTATTCTTCATATCCAGAGGTTTAAAAATATTTTTATCCAAATATTCATTAAGGCTTAATCCGCTTACTTTTTCAACAATATATCCAAGCAGAACATATCCTGAATTGCTATATTTCCACTTGGTTCCAGGTGCAAATTCAAGTGTTTTTCCCTTAAGAGTATTTATAATGTACTCTTCAGACAAGTCTTCAGTTTTGGTCGAAAAAAACTCTGGTATTTCTGTGCAGTTCACTATTCCCGAAGAGTGAGTCAGGAGTTGCTTGATGGTTATGGTTTCAGCATCAGGCCAACCAGATATGTATTTTGAAAGTTTATCATCTAGTGTTAAAAGTCCCTTTTCATAGAGCTGCATTATTGCCATAGCAGTAAATTGTTTTGTAACAGAGCCAATTGGGAATCGGGTTTGTGGTGTATTTTTGATTTCCTGTTCATAATTTGCATTTCCATATCCCTTATCCAGTAATACTTTTCCTTCTTTGGCCACCAGGATAGAACCATGAAATTTCTTGTTCTTTTCTATAGATCCGAGGTATTGGTCAAGATTTTCTGCTATCTTCTTTTCCTCATCACTTAAAGCAGCCTGATCCTTCAATAAATCACTTACATCAGGTCTTGAAATTGAAACAGTCTTTGTCTTATTGTCCCAACCTACTGTCATATCAAAGGTTTCACTGATAAATCTCAGCGGCACATAAGTTCTACCTTGGAATATCTGAGCCTTGGTATCAAAGGTTTTAACTACACCATTTACCTCAGCTGTACTCTCTCCAACAGTCAATTTTATAACAGCTGATCCATTAGTTATCACTACAACTTTGGTATCACCATTCCATTCAACTCCTGCGCCCAGGTTTTCTGCAATAAAACGGATAGGGCAAAGAGTCCTGGAATCAGCGTTTATAAAAGGTTTTGCATCTGGGAAGCTAATCTGTTTACCATCAATACAAACTGCGATGTCTTCACTTTCAGCATTAACCCCAATTGCTGCAAAAGACATGAGGATAAGTATTGTGGTTAGTACTGCAATAATTTTTTTAATCATAGGTTTCGCACCTCATCCTTAATTATTTTATACAATTCTATTCTCTGGAAATCACTTATACAAATCCTTTTTTTACCCATATTGAATCAAATTTACCGTATTCTATTGATTTTCATTGAATATATACCTCTTTTAATAAAAATTATTACCTTATAATTAATTATCGGGATTTTGTTTTGAAAGATTATAAGAATACTCTTGCATTATAATGCATAATATAATACAATATATAAAAATATTGGACTTTTCAAAAAAACATTGTAAGTTGATGACGGGGAAATTGGTGAACACTCTGTATAAGAGAGTTGATGGACGGTGCAAATCAACCGGAGTACACTTTAGATTCCGCCCCTGAGATGTTGGTGATGAGCCAAACCGCTGCAACGGTTATTGCGATAAAGTGAGTTAGAATAATTCTAACTAATTTGGGTGGCACCACGGGTATTAACTCTCGTCCTTAATGATTAAGGAATGAGGGTTTTTTTATTTATAAATAATTTAATAATCTTAAAATATAAAATGAGGAGTGAATAAAATGAAACCAGCAAACAAACCAGTAAGTCCATGTTTCTCCTCCGGTCCATGTGCAAAACATCCCGGATATTCTCTTGATGAACTAAAAGGTGCACCTCTTGGAAGGTCACACAGAAGCAGTCTCGGGAAGGATAAGTTATCCCAGGCTATTACAAGAACAAAACAAATACTCAATATTCCCGAAGATTACAGGGTTGGTATAGTACCAGCTTCTGATACAGGTGCATTTGAAATGCTCATGTGGAGCGTTTTAGGTCCAAGAGCTGTTGATGTTATAGCTTTTGAATCCTTTGGAAAAGGCTGGGCTAATGACATCCAGAAAGAACTTAAGCTCGAGCAGGTTCGTGTATTATCTGCTGATTACGGTAGCTTGCCTGACCTTAGTCAGGTTAACTTTGATAATGATGTAGTATTTACCTGGAACGGTACTACAAGCGGTGTCAAAGTCCCTAACGGTGATTGGATTCCTAATGACAGAAAAGGATTAACACTTTGTGATGCTACCTCAGCTGTATTCGCTATGGATATTCCATGGGAAAAAGTTGATGCAGTTACATTCTCATGGCAAAAAGTACTTGGCGGTGAAGCTGCTCATGGTATGCTCATAATATCACCTAGAGTAGTAGAAAGAATAGAATCCTATGATCCAGCATGGCCAATGCCTAAAATATTCAGGTTAAAGAAAAAAGGAAAGTTTGACGAATCAGTATTCCAGGGTTCTACTATCAATACTCCATCCATGCTTTGCAATGAGGATTATTTACAGGCTTTAAATTGGGCAGAATCCATAGGCGGTCTGAAAAGTTTAATTGCTAAAAGTGAAGAAAACCTTAGCGTATTTGAAGATTTCGTTGCTAAACACAATTGGATACATTTCCTTGCCAAAGAGAAACAATTCCGTTCCAATACCAGTGTATGCTTCACTGTTGACTTGCCTGAAGACAAATTGAAGAGTATGATTAAATTACTTGCTGAAGAAAAAGTTGCTTATGACATTGGAGCTTACAGCGAAGCACCTGCCGGTTTGAGAGTGTGGTGTGGAGCAACAGCAGAAAAGTCTGACCTCCAAATACTATGCCAGTGGTTGGAATGGGCATATGAGAGCGTTCTTGGTTAATTAATTTTAATATACTTGCTTTTGAGACTTCATCGGCGATAAAACCGATGGAGTCTTTTATTTAGCCTCTTGGAGTGAAATGAAAGAGGCAAAAACAAAGGGACTCGATGTCCCGAAGTTTTTTTCGAATCAAATTTTCAGAAGCTTTTTAGTGTTGTTCCCCAGTATTCCGTCTTTTTCTTCATCCTTCAAATTCAATGACCTGATAAGAGATGGAGGAAATAATATATCTATTAGAATATCTTGAAAAGCAATCCACCAAGTTGCTTTAATTAATTCTTTTTGTAAATTTGAAATGGCTTACCAAAAAGCCTTCTCGTTTGTAAAATCTATGTGCATCCACTCTTTTTCTGTTGGATGCAACCTCTATACTAACGCATTTATTTTGTATAGCAATTATCGTCATTTCATCAAGTAACTTCTTACCAATTCCTTTACCCCGAACATCGCCTGCTATGACAAGTTCCATAATCTCAGCTATCTTTCTGGAATGATGAAGGGGATAAAATATATGGAGTACACCAAGCCCTAGTACAGATCTATTTTCTTCATATAGTAGAATGTGATTGTTAAATAAGTTATGAATAAAGCATTTTTCAAATTCCTCAAAGGTAAATGTATCACTTCCAAGTAGTTTCGTAAGCTCAAATGCAATTTTCATATCGTCTATGGTTGCATATCGAATCATAAATATTTCCTCACAAATTCATCAATATTTCTAAACTCATCAAGTCGTTCTTTGATGGTTTCATAATCCCAATTCCACCATTGGGATTTTTCTATTCGTTCTATTAAATTATCTGAAAAACGCATTTTTATCTTTTTAGAAGGTATTCCGACCACAATTGAATAAGGTTCGATATTCTTAGTAACTACCGCACCTGCACCTATAACAGCACCGTTTCCAATGGTTACTCCCGGCATAATACACGAATTATGCCCAATCCAAACATCGTGTCCAATAATTACTAAATCGTCCTTACGCCAGTCAAAAAATGCTTTGTCATCCTCACTAAAACCAAACATTTTGCTTCGATATGTAAAATGATGCTGTGCTATTCGCGTATAAGTAGGGTGGTTGCCCGGATTAATACGGACAAAACTTGCAATAGAACAAAACTTCCCGATTTTTGCGTAGTAAATTTGATTGTAGCCAGCACAATACGAAAAGTCATCAATTTGGACATCATTTAAAACACTGTGTGCTTTTACTTGAGTATAATTGCCGAGCTTTGTTTTGACTAATTCTACATTTTGTTCAACATTAGGTTCTTTATTTAACATAATGCATTTACACCGCTTTCTTCTGATATGAAATCGCCAATATCTACAGGTACAGCCTCATATTTACCGTGGTAATCACTGCCGCCTGTTAAAAACAAATTATATTTTGAAGCATACTCCCTTATTATTTTTTTATCACCTTCGCTGTTGGCAAGATGATTGAATTCAATGCCATCAAAGGGAATTTTATCAATCAAATAAAAGTTTTTCTGCTGTCCAGGATGGGCAAGAACGGCAAGACCTCCTGCACTTTTTATCACATTCACCGCATCGTAAACATCAATATATTCAATATCAAAATCGCAAATGCCACCACTTTTGAAAACGGTTTTATAGAAACTGCCAAACATTTCTATAACTTGTTTTGTTTCTACTAAATATTCCATAATGTGTTGTTTATAAATGTACTTGCCATCTTCTTTGTTAAGCTTATTTATATCAATTTCAATACCGTCTTTTTGCAATATTTCAATTTGCCTAAGTGAGTTTTCGTGTCTTTTTTTAAGAAGAGGCAAGGTTAAATTTTCTACATAATCGGCATTATTTATTTTGTATCCCAAAACGTGGGCTTTTGTTCCTGTTTTTTTATCTATTGCAGATATTTCAATGCCTGCTATAACCTTTATTGCAGGACTTTTAGGCAATAGCTTGGCGTGAGCCATCGTGTCGTGGTCTGTGATGGCTATAAAATCAAGTCCATTGTTTGTTGCCATATCTATAATTTCATGTATTGTTTTGCTTCCGTCTGATACAGTGGAATGAATATGTAAATCTGCCCTCATACTGTAAATGCCCCCTCAGAAATATTATAAACCTTATCGCACACGCCATCCATAAATTGAAGGTCGTGGAATATTCCGAGCATACTTGTTTGCTTTGATTTTAATTTTTTTAGCATTTCTTTAACTAAAATTTTAGTTTTATTGTCAAGTGATGCCGTTGGCTCGTCAAGCAGTAATAGTCTTGGCCTTTTTACCATAGAGTGTGCTAGATTAAGGCGAAGTCGTTCTCCACCCGAAAAGGTGTTAGGGTAGATGTCCCATAAATTTTCAGCAAGTTTAAAATAGTTAAGCATTTCTTTTGCCTGTTCCTCAGCCGCCTTTTCATCCTCACCCATATCAATTAAAGCACTCATTACATGCTGTTTTGCAGTTGTTCTTGGCATAACATTTAAAAACTGTGATACATACCCAATTTCGTATTTTCTAAGATACAATATTTCACGCTCACTTGCTGTTGTCAGGTTGATATTGCCAAAGGCTTCACTATCATAATAAATATCGCCCTGCATGGGAAGATAGGTGCGGTTAATGCATTTCAAGATAGTAGATTTGCCCGCTCCGGACAGACCCACAATTCCGATAAATTCGCCTTTGTTCAAAGTGAAGCTGATGTTTTGGCAGGATTTTATTTCTTTACCCAAATTGTAAAGGTAAAAGTTTTTTGCCAAGTTATCAATTTTTAATATCATAACGACCTCCTGTACTGTATTCGGCAAGTGGCTTTACCATCAACCAAACAGTGCGTGATAACCGGATAACCGTCTAAAATATCAATAATTAGAATATCAGCTTTTTTGCCAATTTCTATTGAACCGCATTCATCATCAATTTTCATTGCTATTGCAGGATTAAGAGTTGCTCTGTTTATCATTTGGTTAAGTGGAATATTATATTTTTGGTGCATAATAAAAATACTATGCAGAATGGCGGAAGGGTAGTAATCGGAGCATAAAATGTCCGCACAATCCCCGCAAATTGCTTCTGAAGCCGACATATTACCCGAATGTGAGCCTCCTAGCAAAATGTTTGGAGCACCGACAACCGTATAAAAACCCATTTCCTTTGCTGCCTTTGCAGTTTCAATATTGATTGGAAATTCCGAAATATCTACACCCAAATCGTGATTGATATATAATTTCTCTATGCAATCATCATCATGTGAAGCAACAGAAATACCGTTTTGATGTGCCAAGTCAGCAAGCTCTTTTAATTGTTCAAAGGATAACATTACCTTTGATTGGTGATATTGTAGAACCCCCTCAAAGCCGTAAGTTTCAATTTCCTTGCCGTGATAACCAGATATGGTTTTTCTGTAAATTTCAAGGTTTTTATACTGACCCTGCCCGGGGGTATGATCCATAAAAGAAATTTGATGTACCTTTTTTTCTACAATCATTGCTTTTGCAATATCAAATGCTTCCAGGTTATCAATTTCAATCCGAAGATGGAAGCGATGATGTATTAAATGGTTGCGTTTATGCAAGCTGTCAATTAGGTTGGCAAGTGCAAGCACACTATTCTTTGTGCGAATTGGCGATTCTCCAAAAAAATCATTTTTATAGAGTGTCAAGGAATGATACATTGTAGTTATACCTTGGACTAACAGCTCTCTTTCACATTCTTTGAGGGCAAGCTCATAATCCATTAGCGAGGTTGGACGAGGGCGGATAAACTGCTCAATTTTGTCCGAATGAGTATCAATAAATCCAGGTGTTATGTATCTGCCATGTGCATCAATTACCTTTTCAGCACCATTTGTGCTATCTGCAAAACCTATAATTCTATCACCTTCTATTAACAGAACCTTACCTTCTATTATCTCTGTGGGTGTAACTATTTTCCCGTTTTTTATATGTATCAAATTATTCTCCTCCTAAATCAGCGAACTAACTAACTGTTGAGTATATGCGTGCTGTGGGTCTTCTAATATTTGATCGGTTAGGCCGTTTTCTATAATTTTTCCGTCAAGCATTACAATTGTTCGGTCGGAAAGCATGCGGATTACCGCCAAATCGTGAGATACCAAT
Organism: Acetivibrio cellulolyticus CD2; assembly: GCF_000179595.2. NCBI lineage: Bacteria > Bacillati > Bacillota > Clostridia > Acetivibrionales > Acetivibrionaceae > Acetivibrio > Acetivibrio cellulolyticus. The sequence goes on from NZ_JH556657.1 coordinate 826,390, forward strand.
AAGATTGATATGCCAAATTTAGCTTTGATTTTACGGATTAAGTCGAGTACCTTTGCTTGTACGGACAAATCAAGACCTGTGGTAACCTCGTCTAAAAGAAGTAAGGACGGGTTATTTGCCAATGCCTTTGAAATTTGCACACGCTGTTGCATACCGCCGGAAAAGTTTTTAGGAGCTTCTGCAATTCTTGAGGTTAATATTTCAACCGTTTCGAGTAACTCTGTTGCCCTTGCTGTCATTTGTCCTGCATTGCGGCTGCCTGCGGCAATAATTTTTTCCGCAATGTTAGAAGCAGCCGAGTAGTTCATTCTAAGCCCTAAAATCGGATTTTGATAAACCATTCCCATAATATTGTTTTTAATCATTCGCCTTTCAGCACTACTTGATGCCCATATATTTTTCGTTCCGTTTTTATAGTCCTTTAGGTATCCTTCACCGTTTGTTGGTTCAATATCAAAATATAGACTTTTCATCAGTGTTGATTTGCCAGAGCCACTTTCGCCAACAATCCCTAAAACTTCACCCTCATAAACCTCAAAGGATAGGTCATTTGCCGCCCAAACACTTCCGCAAAGTTTGCAGCGATTTTTCTCCAGGTTTTCAAAGCAGTGTGGACAACCGTTACCATATCTAACGGTTAAATTTTTTACTGAAAGTACAGGATTGTCATTTAGATACATTGGCTGCACACCTCCTTACAATAAGATGTATCTGAGCATTGATAAAAAACCTCGCCTGTGACACTGTCAAACATTTCATCTAAGTAAGTATTTGTACTTTTGCACAAACGACAGCATATTCCCTTAAAGCTTTCCTTTTCAAAGGGCATATCATCAAAGGCAAGAGATATAACCTCAGTGTGTGGTGGGATAGCATAAATTTTCTTTTCACGCCCTGCACCGAAAAGGTATAGGCATTCGGATTTATGTAGCTTTGGATTATCAAATTTTGGAATAGGGCTTGGACTCATCATATATCTGTCTTCCACCATACAAGGGTATTCGGTTGAGATTGTAACCTTTTTGTATTTAATTATGCTTTCGTACAGTCGTAACCAAACAGGAGCATAGTCCTTTTCAGCGTGCATTTTTTTGGTAACTTCTTCACGAGGTTCAACAATACGAAGCGGCTCAGGGAGTGGTACCTGAAGTACCAAAATTTGGTTGCTGGTCATTGGTATTTCAGGTATTCTGTGTCTTGTCTGAATTATGGTGGCTTCCTGTGTTTTTGTTGTGGTTTTAACATCAGTGCAAAGTCCAATGAATTTTTTAATATTTACCGCATTAACACTATCATCACTGCCTTGGTCAATTACCTTTAGCATATCATCTGTGCCTATTAAAGAAAGGGTAAGCTGTATGCCGCCAGTTCCCCAACCTCTGCCTATGGGCAGTTCACGAGAGCCAAAGGGTACTTGATATCCGGGAATAGCAACAGCTTTTAAGGTAGAGCGGCGAATTTCTCTTTTTGAGCCTTCATCTAAAAATGCAAAATTATAGTTTTTATTCATTTTCAGTCCTCCTTGTCTTTCTCACTGCATCTAATTTGGACTGAAAGGTAACATAGTGAGGGAGTTTTAAGTGAGAAATAAAACCATTCATTTCCAAGCTATCGCCGTGCATTAGAACAAATTCTTCGTTTTGGGTAGGGAAGTCGCCGTAATTGTCAAGCTCACGGTCGATAACACTAATGGCTATTGCCTTGTTTTCATTTCTTCCAAAAACCGCACCGTAACCCACTGCCAATTTTAATTTGTTTTTATCATCAGCTTCATTAAAGCATTCTACTTCTGTAATTAAAATTTCGCCTATATAAATACTTTCATTCTCATCAAAAAGATATGGGACTTCAAGTTCCACATAACCTGTACGAAGCTCACCAACGGTAGGATGTACCTGCCCAAATCCACGCAAGGCCGAATATGCAAGCCCTGAAATAAATCCTGTGTCTGCCCTTGATAAAGTTTGTAGTCGAGCACTTCTTGCACTTGGGAATTGCAGCATGTTTTCAGTTACATCATAAGGCTTCTCGTTGTTCTCAGAATATTTATCAATTAAGCCCTCTTTTTTTAATTCATCAGATACCCTTGTACAAGGATTAATTTCTTGGGGTAACTCGTTGTCACAAATGCTTTGCATGGCATAATAAAGTGCTTTGCTGTCCTCATTTTCTATTTCAAAGTTTATAAGGCGGTGGGTATAGTCGTAGGTTGCACCTAAAATTTGTCCGCCCAAAATATCCTTAAACGCTGCAGAAATACGGCGAACAATACGCATATTATCGGTATTAACCGTTTTAGTATAGTAGTTTCTTGTCAGGGTAGAACGATATGCCCTAAGTAAAAATACTGCTTCTTCAATACAGCCCTCGCACTGTTTTAATGCAAGTGCAGCATAACGCTTACAGTAAAGCCCTGCTTCGCTCATTACTCTATCTACAAGCAATCCCATTTTGTTTTCAATTGCTTCAAGTTCCACATCTTTTTTTGTGCCACTTCTGTAATAGTCCAAAAGTTTTATGCTTTCTTCAATTGCTTCCTTACCACCTGATACTGCAACATAAGCCATGTTTTATACCTCCAGCCTTGTCAATCTTGGAATTGCAAACAAATTAAAACTATCATCAATAAAGAAGAGATCAATCCCTTCTGGATATTCAAAAAACCTGCTGTCCCGGAGAGTTAAAACATTTAAAACAACCTCACTTGTATACACACATACCTTTACGTCAATTCCAGCCCCAATTAGTGTTAGTTTTGAATTTTTATCACCTGGAATTTTAACAATTACTGTTGCCGATTTGTGAGGATCAATAAGTGTGCCGCACTTGGCATTTTCTATTACTTCCTTTAAGTTGTTTGGATCTTCAACAAAAATGTAATCTGCATTTGATATGGTCTCTCTTTTGGACAGTGTAAGTGAAAGCATTTCATCGGAAAGCTCTCTGTTTTCACAGGTATTAAAGCTTACTTCATTGTCAAGCAGTACCATCGCAACAGCCAAAAAATCACTGTTATTTCCAAACAGCTTGTCTGCAAACTCTTTTATATTTACTGTTTTAAGTGGATTAGAAAGAGCAGAGAGAATAAGACGAAACAGTTTTTGACTGTCAAATACTTCGTCAAAGCTATGTATTTTTTTCATTATACAACCTCACTATCCATTGATTTAAAGCTAACCATTGTTTTAAGGTGCATGGCATTTTCCTTTTGTAACCTTAATAATTGCTCACATTCAAGCTCAAGTAAGAGGTTTTCATCAGTAAAAACACCTTTGTTATAAGCTGCATCAATGATTGCCATATTTAAGGTTTTGTCAAAATCATCCCCCATACATACAGCGAAACCTTTTGTGCCGTAAAGTTCTATAATGCACTCAGTAACAATTACCTCTCCAATGTAAAAAAGGCTTTGCTTAACAGGTTCACGCATCTTTATCATGGTTAAGGTTTTGGTTGGCTCTTTTATAATGGTAATATTATAATTTTCCTTTATTTTGTCAGCCATTTTGGCTATTATCTTGCTTTTGGCATTTGCCATAATTTTAAATAATCGTTGTTTTGTCATAATCTGCACCTTATTAAATATATTTTTTCTTAATAGTAGTAAATAAAAGCTCAATTAAATAGGCGTATACGAACACCAACAAAATGGCAAGTCCTGCTGTTCCGTATTCATACCCTTGCATTGAGTTTGTAATTGCATAGCCAATACCACCTGCTCCTACCATACCTAAAATTGCACTTTCCTTAAAGTTGATTTCAAAACGAAGTCCGCTCCAGGCGATGATTTGACTAAGTGCAGATGGTAAAACAGCAGAAAAGAAAATTTGCAATTTACTTGCACCTGTAACTTCTAAAGCTTCTATGGTTTCATTTGGTACATTTTCAAAGCTCTGTGAAAATGCCTTTGAAAAAAATGCAATTGCGTGGACTGATAAGCCTACAACACCCGGCACGGGACCCAGTCCAAGACAAACAAGAGCTAACAACACCCATACAGGAGTTGGAACAGCTCTAAGGAATGTAAAAAAGGAAGAGAGAAGTGTTGTAACAATTCTGTTTTTTACCAGGTTTCTTGCGGAAAAAGCACCGAATATGATTCCGATAATAATGCTATATATCGTTGCTAATATAGTGATAGAAAGAGTTTCTAAAAACGCAATTAAAGTAAAGTCAAAGTTTTTTAGTGATAACTGAGATAGCTTTCCAAATATAATACCAAGGTCTCCTATACGGGATATAAGCTTTATCCAATTTACATCAAGAGGTATAAAGGATAACAATGAAATAGCAAGAGTTGCTATTAAAAATGTGTTAATAACTCTGTCTTGCGATTGTTTCTTGATTCTTATTTTTCCCCTTTTACATACCTTTGTTTGTGGCAAAATGTTTATTGCTTTTATTGCAATTTCACTCATTTTCCATTACCTTCTTTCTTAAATATCCTGTTAATAAATCAACGATAATTATCGTTGCGGCAATTATTAAAATAATGCCTGCAGCTGTCTGATACTTAAATGATTTCAGATATGAAAACAGTACAAGTCCAATACCACCTCCGCCCACCATACCAACAATGGTAGAGGCTCTTATATTTACCTCAATGCAGTACAAAAACCACGATAAAAAGTGCTGCATACAAGAGGGTATAATGCTTTGAAATACTCTTTGTGGAAAGGTTGAACCTACAACCAATAGTCCTTCCGTGCTGTCGGTAGAAACCTCGTCAATACTTTCAATGAATGCTCTTGTCATAAATGCAAAGGTGGTAATCACAAGAGCCATAAAACCAACACCCGTACCAATACCCAAGGCTGAAAACAATATAAATGCCCATACAAGATCGGGAATGTTACGGAGAAAGGTTGCGATTGCCCGAATTACCATACTTGCTTTTGGGAAAGGTGAGACCTTTTCACTGCCAAATAGTGAGGCTACAAATGCAAATATTCCGGCTACAAATGTAGAGCTTATAGCTAAGCAAAGGGTAACAAATATTGCCTCAAATATTCCCGTAGGCTTTGTAAGTGTTGGTGGCAAAAAGTCATTTGCAATAAAACGGAAAACCTCTGATGAGGACATAACTACTTTAATGGGATTAAATTTTATTAAGTATGTAGCAATACAAAAAAGTGCTGTCACTACAAGCAAAAAGTAAGTATAAAAGTTTTTTTCACGGTTATTTATAAGAGAAACTTTATTTGTTTTACGCATGTTTTAGTTCCTCGCGTATCATTAAGTTTTCTATTTTGGTACTATAAATTCGTTCAATGGTTGCATTGTCAAGTTTATCCGGTGTACCATCAAATACAATTTTGCCTTTTGAAAGTCCGATAATTCTAGTTGCGTATTTAAGTGCCACGTCAATTTGATGCAGATTTACTATGCAAGTGATATTTCGCTTTTTTGCCATATTAAAAACCATATCCATTATGATTTTAGAGGTTGAAGGGTCAAGAGAAGCAATAGGCTCATCACAAAGAATAATTTTTGGGTCTTGCATAATAGCTCTTGCAATTCCAACTCTTTGTTTTTGACCACCCGAAAGTTCGGAGGCACGATTGTAAATGTAATCACCAAGCTCAATTTCATTTAGCAGCTCAATGGCTTTTAATTTATCTTCTTCACTGTAAAAACCAAATACACCTTTTATACCTTTCATATATCCGAGCCGTCCGTGCAGAACATTTTGAATAACAGAAAGCCTATAAACAAGGTTATAGTGCTGGAAAATCATAGCAACCTTAAGCCTTAGAATTCTGAGGAATTTACCCTTTTTGTTGGTGATTTCATCTCCATCAACAGTAATAGTACCTGATGATAATTCAATCAGCTTATTAAGAGATCGAAGCAGTGTTGACTTACCGGAACCTGATGGACCGATAACAACCACAAATTCACCTTCTCCAATATCAAATGAAATATCATTTAATGCAACAACACCATTTGGGTATTTTTTTGTTATATTTTTAGCTGCTAAAACTTTTTTTTGCATAAGTCACCTCAAAATTTCAGGTGGGGCAGCATCCCCACCCGTAGCTTTTATTATTTGTTCAACTGTCTGTTAAGTTCAATAATGTTTTTGTAATCATCTACGGTGCAAGGCACAAATCGAGCTGTTTTATCACCAATTACTTTTTCAAAATAATTTTCATTTGCATATGATAGGATAAAGTTTTTAACCTTTTCCTTAACTTCGTTTGGTAAATCACTGCGAATTGCCATTGGCTCAGAGGGAATAGGTTCGGAGGAATAAATAACTCTTACATCGCTTTCCTTTGCATTGCCGGCTTTGATTTCAGAGGCTAAAATTGCATTAGAGATTGGTGCTATATCAACATCACCCTTGATAACAGCTTGAAGTCCTGCTTGGTGTTTGCCAGAAAAACTAACTGCACTGAAAAATTTACCGTTTGTATGAAGGCTATCCATATCTAACTTTTCATTGGGAAAGTTTTTCATAATTTCAGCGGAAGGTATCATATTACCGCTTGTAGAGTTAGGGTCAACGAATGCCATAGTCTTTCCTTTAATATCTTTAATTGATTGAATGGCACTGCTTGCCTTAACAATTAAAACAGATTTATATGTAGCGTTTGCTTTGTCACCACCCTTCGCTTTCATACCAACAGCCTCTGCTTTTGCCCTGTCATAAGCTAAACAGAAAGAGAGAGGACCAAAGTATGCCATATCAATTTTTTTTGTTCTCATACCCTCAATAACAGCGTTGTAATCGCTTGCCTGATATTCAACAACTTCCATGCCAAGTGCCGCTCCTAGATCTTTTGCCATACCTTGACGAGCATCTGCGTTTTGTTCAGTTGATTCATTAGGAAGATAAGCTACTGTGAATTTTTCGTTTGTCTTTGAGTTGTTACTGGTTGACAGTATGTTACTATTGCATGCTGCCATTGATAATGCAAGTGCCGAGATGATTCCAAAAGTAAGTAATTTTTTCATATATACTCTCCTTATTTTCAATTTACATTTTTAATTATATGGGGGCTTATAGAAATCTAAAAGGCAAGTTTGGTAAAGTTTATGTTATCTTTTAGTAAAATGATTTTTTGTCTTTTTTATCCCGAAATAAGGGCAAAAATTTATATGATGTAGGGTGAACTAAAAAAGAGGATGGTTTTCCGTTAGCTTTGAAGGCAAACTAAATACCAAACGGCAAATTACAAGCCGTATCGATATACCTCTATATGGGCTGGAGATATAAATGATGATAATGCTATCGATTTGAAAGCCAGTATGTCTTTGACAAATAGTTTTAATAGCTTTAAAGGATATAGCCGATATATTGCTAATGCAACCAATCAAGTACTTCAAGAGGCAGACCTTGCTCATCTGCTGCAGTTTACTATTTACACTTTTAAAATACCTATGATATAATAAACCACAATACTTATCTAAAAATTGTGAATGGTGGTATTTTTATGAAAGAAGCAATCCTCTTTACATGTGTAATTTTAACATTAATATTATTGCTTGTATCATGCTCTGAAACCCTTCCAAACACTCCTGAACCTACAAATAAAACTGTTGAAGAATCTTCTAAAGATGCTAAGATATCTATATATTCTCCTATGACTTTATCAAGCAACAATATGTACCCTTTAAATGGCAATAACCAGTATCTTAGACTGAGAATGGTTGCGGGAAAATACTCAGAGGACTGGAACCCAGGAGCTTATATGGGTACTCTCTGGGAAGGCAAATATATTATTGAACTAGCAGATGAAAGTGGAAACACTATTACCCAAACTGACTTAAGTAAATATTTTAAAGAACCTTTAGTTTTTAATTCTTCATTTGACATTCAATTTGATGATTATAATAACGATGGGGATTTAGATTTTACTTTAGGTCAGTATGCTACAAGTAATGGTAATGACTTCAAATTGTTTACTTTAAGGAAAAATGGAAATGTAGAAGAGCTATCTATTAAGGATTACCCAACATTATTCATAAGCAAAAAAACCGGTTATTATTCTACAAAACTTACAAAGGTTAGCAACATAACATTCAGTAAACAGTACTACGATAATTCAAAGCAGAAAAATTTTGAAGACATATTCAAATGGGACGGAAAAGAATTCATTCATATTAAAAGTCAAGAACTAAAGGAGAACAATTAATGCTGATTTTTACCAAAAGCATAGATATAATAAAATTCCTTGACAAAGTGTCTGGATAATACGGTATGGTTGCTGACTTGGGTATCTGAGATTATATTTCATAATCAAATATCCGCTCTTATTGGTTTCTTATTTATTGACATATATTCAACATATATAGGCATAACTGTAACAGCAGTAGGAGTGTGTGTATTTATTGTAGAGCAACAATTTTTATGAAAAGTTCTTGGAGAGTAGGTATAGATAAAAACACAAAGACAACCCTTGTAAATACTTTTTGATCTTTTGAGTTTTAAGCATGAACAATAATTTCTTCAGTTGATATTAATTTTTGAATCTTGAGTTTTCATAGTTAAATGGTATGCTTGTTCCAATAACTACATCTTCGATTTTATTAATTATCAGCCAATCATCCATATTCCCTTGATGGTCAAAATCCAAAGGCTTTATTTCTTCTACCTCTGAAAATTCAACTAAACACAGACATTTTTTATGCCACCTTGATTTTTGCTTCTCTGATAAACTAAGTTTGTCTTGATTAGCCTCAAGGATTTTAATTATCTCATCATCAGTTAGCTTTGTATAATTCTGTACATTTACAACTTTTGCCTTAGCAGAAATTTTCCCGGTTCCTTTTTTCATGAAGTACAAGACTTCACCTTGAAAAACCCGGCTATGAGGAATTTTTCTACCTGATGCTCCACGTATGATCATAGTTTTTGAACCATTTAGAATTTTTTCCAGGACCATTTCCTTATCATCGCAATAAACAAGATGTACCATTTATTCATCTCCTTTTAACCTTTTTTCACAATCGGCACCTCTCTTTTATTACACAAAAATGAGAGATAATAACAACATGAAAATTATCAAACATAGCATTACTTAGCAATTTTCTTTTTTATTTCAACTAATTCAACCTTATTCTTAAAATCTTCCTTACCCAATACTTCAATGCCATTCTCTATTTTTTCAAGTTTTTGCCTTGTCTCAGTACGGAATTCAGTTAAATCAGCTGTTTGCTCATTAATAGCAATTACCTTCTGCTTTATATCGGACACATCAATTTTTATCTCTTTAACGTCACTTGACAATTCCTCAAGTATTTTTAAAATTTTCCCATCCATAAATTATCAATCTCCAAAGACATTATATCCTGAAATCCAGATATTCATCAAGTACTTTATCTTTAATCCCATTCCTATTTTTGAAATATGCGTGTATATAACCTCCACAATAAAGCACTATTTAATATTCCGATTAAGACATTGGTATACTAAATCCAAATACAAAAATTGAAGTATTTAATAATTTGCTGCAGTAACTTCATATACTTATCTTGATGTGTTAAGTGCAAAATGTCCCAATAAAAACCACAATTGGGACATTTCCCAACAACAAACCTATCCGGCAGGAACTGATCGCATGATTCACAGTAGGCTTGTTCTATGGTTTTCTTATAAATATATCCACTGTTTAATAGATTAGTGAAGAAGTCCTGAACAAAACTACTATGATAGGGATCATTTGTTTGATTATACAAGTCATAAGAAAATCCGAGTTTGTCAAAACACCCCTTGAAGTCATTGTGGTAACGGTTAGCAATTTGTTCAGGTGAGACACCTTCCTTGTTAGCCCTAATCTGAATTGGTGTACCGTGGCAATCACTTCCTGACACATAGCACACATTATATCCTTTCAATCTGAAATATCTTGCGAGAATATCACCTGGCAACAAAGCAGCAATATGACCGATATGGAGTGACCCATTTGCATAAGGCCAAGCTCCTCCAATAAATACGTCCATTGATTACACCTCCTAAAATTTACATGCTATATTAGTCGTCAAAAATGCAAATAAAAAAACCCTCACCTCCAGGTATTATCCTGGGGACGAGAGCATTATACTTCGTGTTACCACCCCGGTTCACTGATGACTTACGAACATCAGCCTCAACAAGTACGTCAGAACAAATGAATTCTGGTTATACTCTGGCACTATAACGGGTGCAACCGTCGCAGCCTAAGTCAATTAAACATTCGGTGCGAGTGCTCCGAGACCATGTTCAGCTATCTATTCTTTACCCCTTCTCAGCTTCCCGGGGTTCTCTGGAAAAGACGTTAACAGCTTACTCTTCTCATCATTGCATTAGTAGTATTACATTTTATTTTAATACGGATAACTTTGCCAGTCAATATACAAATTATTCATTTAGTGGTTTGTAAATTGCAATAATAATTGGTTTAAGTCTTCAACAGAACCTTTGGAAAGTGTGTATGCTTCTCTTGTCCCATTTTTGTATATCCAACCATTGCTTTGACTAATGTAAAGAAAGTATTCCACTTTTTGATTATCAGAGTATTGGAAATACACAAAATATGGGGGTGCCTTTAATTCTGATGGAATATTATTTATTGGTGTTCCTGTTTCAATGGCAGTTATAAAAATCTTAATGTCATCAGGCTTGTCAAAAACATTTTCACTATCATTTCTCCCTTTGACTGTAACCTTAACAAGTTCTGTATTTTGAGAAGTTGCATTTTCTGATATTGGTGTTGTTTTCAGGACTATAGAACTTTCTTTTGCATTTTCTGTACTCTGATTATCTGAACAGCCTGAAAAAGCAACAGCAAATAAAAAGCATATTGCTAAAAGCATAGGGATAATGAACTTCTTTATCATCTCCATTTTTATTTTCTCTTTATTAGACTAAAAACATTTCTAATAAGTTTCTTTAAAATCAATTTTAGTGTCTTTTTAAGCACATTAAAATCATAACATTTTATGGCATGCTGTAAAAGGTGTAATCCTTCTTTTATCTATGGCTGTATGCTTATAGAGAATAGGGTATACAAAACACTCCATCTCTTGTTGAGAAGAGTAATTTCTCCATCTGAAAGGAGGGTGATGCCTACATGTCAACTAATAAACAAGCCAGCAGACTAAATAATGGAGAAGGAGCGGTTCACTGTGAACCGCTCCTTTAGTATACCTAATAAAACCAAGTGAATATAGCTTTCTAAATCAGATAATTGCATAAACATACTCTATGGAGTCCACAAAACAGCTTTACCCGAATAGTCATTACCTGCAACCTGCCCAAGATCATTAATCGAATAAGCTGCAGAAGATGTGTAATCTATAATACCAAAAGTTCCAACATTACTTAAATCAGTCATTACAGAGTCTTTCCACAAAAAAGGATGAAATGTTTCTATGCTGCTGCCTGACCCTCCAACAATAACTCCTTCGTTATTTATGTCATATGCGTGTGAATTATTATTTTGACCGCCTAGTGTACCTAAATCTTTCATAACTCCATTTTCCCAAAGAAAAGCATGCTGTGATAAAGAGTCATCTCCAATGTATGAGTATCCTACAATTTGTCCCTTCTCATTTATTGCTTCAGGACCTGTAGATCCATATGTATCGGGATACGACACGTATGGACCGTAAATATAATTATTATATTCCCATTCTGTGAATTCACTAGGGAAAGAGACTTTTTTGGATTTACTGTTTAACGAACCCAAATCAGTAAAAACACCGTTTTCATATAAAAAGCTACGACACTGTCTATCCATGCCTTCAGTTGCTTCAATTCTTGCAATTCCAACTATTTGGCCTTTATTATTAATGTCAATTGGTATGAAATTTCCTAAATCTTTATAGGTGCCATTATCTATTAAAAAACCTGTAATCTTATAAGTGACAGGATCGGTATAATATCCGATTTTCTGACCTTTGTCATTAGTATAAAAATACCTGTAATCACTGGATGAAACATCTCCTTTATTCCATATGTAACCTCTTGTATACATTGTGGAATAATAATCAAAATAATCCGCATCCCAATCAACGAATCCCTCGTAACTCATAAAAAACTCACTCTGATCATTAATTCTACAAGCCCATGAAGCTTCATTGTTCAACTTACAAACATCTCCATCTTCCCATAAAACCGGATAATAACAATCACCTACATATGACCTCCCAACCACTTGTCCTTTACAGTTTATGCTACGTGCCTCAGAGTTACCTCCGAGAGTCCCTAAATCAAGAAAAGGTACAGGGGGCTTTAAGTTGGGCTCACCTAAGAATTTAATGCGAAAGGACTGTGCTGGAGGTTGTCCAGGATGAGTTGGCATCTTACTGGATACTGAAGCATCTGCTGCATCATATGCAGATTTAGCTGTAGTCGATTGCTCCAGAAATTTACTCAAAAAAAGGCTTGTTCTATCCCTTGCAATATAATGTTCAACATAGTCGGAAAAACCAAGGTATGTCCTTGCACCGGATTTTATAAAGGCATTTGCCATGGTTTCGTTATATGCAGATTTACAGCATCCCATTAATACCAAATTATTTACATAGATGTTTTGAAAATATTTTTCTATAAACGAAGGAAGCACAAAATAATTTGATCCAATTATTTTCTCTTTGTCTTCATCATATAGTGTAAAAATTGCCAGCCTGTGCATTTGCAAATCCCTCAAGATTTTGTCCTTTTCAACTGTTGAAGCACTGTCTTCATAGCTTTGAGCCAAGAAAAAACCAACCTGTCCTCCTACAGCACCATCACGCATTCCCCATAAAGGTTCACTTCTGAGGGTCTGAAATAAATTTTCTCCATGAGAAGATACACTGATAACACCATATTTATAAAGCTCTGTTCTAAGAAAACTTATTGTTACTTCCTTATCCTTAAGATAGGTTATATCAGAATCTCTAAACACATCAGCGTCGTTATATTTATATTTCTTTAAAGTCTCATATACATTAGGCTTATATGAATTCATGTCATTAGAATCATTAATTCCAAACTCATGCAACATCGGTGATAACATCAATACTTTCCTGTTGGCTATCCTTGGACCTTTGACCTCAGCAGGAGATTCGGGACTGAATAATATAGATTTATCATTACTGCCTGAGCTGCTTAAGGTATATGAGTTTTGAGCATTACTGTCAACCGTAGTGACAATTTCTGCTGAGGTTTGGTCAGTTGTAGGTGTATTAACCGATTCTTCAGATGTACTGTCAGTCTCATCCTTCTTCCTTATGGAAATAGCTCCAAGTATACCGTTTTTATATTCAAACCATATACTATCGCTGCCATCAGATACACCTGCCTGTTGTATTTTGGGATTGCTATTCAACTCAGAAAGCATTACATTTTTTGCACTTTCTATCCCTTCGGAGACTATTAATTCAACATACCTTTTCACTTGTTCTTCCTGGAAGGCACAGTTTTCTTTCATTTCCTCATCAGTTACCTTATTAAGTACACGCAAGTCAACACCTGCTGTCCTTTGGACTTTGTCCTGTGTAGCTTTTACAGTAAAATGCAAAGTTTGTGTTGTGCTATATGACATGTTCTTTTTAAAACTGTATATGTTATCGCCGGCCTTTTCATCTCCGTCTACTCCAGCATCATTCAAAACACCAAGTTTTTCAATTATAGTACCATTTTCATCGGTCTTGTTCAGTTCTATTGTCAGTTCGGAATCATACTCAAAATTAGAAATACCAGCAGTAAAAATAACATCCTCTGCTTGGTTGACAAACAAAGCATCAGGGTTTGCTTTTACAGAATCTATCTGCAATCCGCCTGAAGGGGAAGGTGTTGGAGTAATAGTTGGTGTAGCAGTTGCTTTAGGTGTAGAAACTAGTTTGTTTTGTGCTGGGAATTCGTTAATTATTCCAAGCAGGTACTGTCTCATAAAAGCAAAATCAATGGAGTTAAAACTTCCATTGCCGTCAACATCAGCAGCTTTAAGACCGTTTTCATAGGAAAACTCATTTATATTTCCAAGCAAATATTGTCTCATTAATCCAAAGTCTATAGAGTTTGCTGAACTGCTATTATCAATATCACCGAATATAATACTTGTTTCCTCTTCTTCAGGTGTTGATTGGTCAAACAGCCTTTTTGCCTCTTTTATTGCTTCTTTTTCGGATATCTGGACTTTTTTTGAAAGAATCTTCATATCCTTGTCTACAAATAAATAAGTAGGCGTAAAATACCAATTTGTATATGCATATCCGTTTGTGGTTTCATTATCCCGAACATATGTATATTTTTCTGCAAATGCCCTGTCGGTGTCTTTTAGCATATAATTGACGGCATCATACCCTTCGTATTCCTTTTCCGAATGAGTTATATTTATAACCTGTACATCAGGTAATTCTTCAATTATGCTATTTAAATTTTCGTCATACCAATTATATGCAATAAGCATATTTCTTCCCTTGAAAGTATTTAAATTAACATCCTTCCCATCCGGATCCTTTAATGTAAAATCAATAGTTTGACCAATTTCAGGGTAATTTTCACCATAATGTTTTAAGTCCAATAAATCAGAACCGTCATTTCGTGAATTGCATACCCAGCCATCAGGCAGGAGATCCCAGAAGTCATTTATGCAGAAGTATTGATGAGCAGTTACTTTTGTATAAAGTGGTACATCCCCTTTAATATAAGTAAGTTTAACTTGACTGGTTAATTCGTCATAAGACAGAGGTACCCATCCCTCAGGCAATACATCAGTTTCGAACGTTTTAGAGTACATATATTGCACATCGCCAAATTTGGCACCCTCAAGGCAGGTAATTGTGAAGGTCTCACTATCCATAGTAGTTAGAATCCATCCCATAGGTATCTTGGGAGGTAAAATATATCCTAAATAATTTTTAGGTAATTTTTTAATTGTCATTTGTGTTCCATAACCAGCACCACCAGATATATATTTAATATTGCATATTTTTTTTACCTCATCATAATTGTCAACAATCCATCCTTTTGGCAATGAATTATTACAGCTATCAGCTATATATTCATAGCTTATGGTTTCCTGATCACCGTATTTGGCACCATTAAGAAATTTGATAGTTAGCTTCCCTGAAGCTTTTTTATCATAAGTAGTAAAAACCCACCCTTCAGGGATGTCTTCAATAGAACTCGTGAGGGAATAGTAGCTCTTATCTTCGTCAATATCAATTTCTGTACCGTAGGCTGGGGTTCCTGCATATTGGATTGTTTTACCGTATTCAAACCATACCCAATTCTTAGAATTAGGTAATCGAAATTCTTCACCCTCTGAAAAATATATATCCAGTTTTGTTCCGATTGACTTTCGACCACCTATGTACATGATTTTATCTGCCGAAATAGATACCCAATTTTCAGGAAGGGGCGTTCCATCACTTGCTAGTTTAATATGTGGGGAAGTCAGTGTGTCTCCATAGGCGTATTGTTTCGATGAATACTTTCCAAGGTATTTAATAACTGCTTCCCTTGTAGTTGAATTATAATGTGTAACAATCCATCCGTCAGACAAGTAATAATCATAATCACGATAATCATAATAACCAGTTAATTTTGAATATTCGATATCTCCTGGTTTTGCATTTTTTATACACTTCATTTTTGACTCATTATTAGACTTATCAACTCCGATGCTTATCCATCCGGACTTTAACCATTCACGTGCCAATTTCTCAATTGTCCCATAACTTGCATCGCCTATAAATTTATCACTATATTCACAGGGAAGCCAAAAATTATGATATTTATAGCAATCTTCAGAATAAGCTTTATCTCCATATTTATAGCGGTATAACCCAGTATCTGAATTTATATTTACCGGGGTTTGACCTTCATATTTTATAGTGTAATATCCGTCTATCGTTATGTATTCTTTCCATTCCTTCGGAATATTCTCAAGAAAGCGAACCGGCTGTATAGATCCACTAGCAGCCCCTTTGACATACTTTATAATATAGCTTGTAGTTTTTGTGTTGCTGATATCAACAACTACCCAGTTTTCAGGCAGCATGTCCTTATTTATAGTGCTTTCGATGTCTCCGTATTTTGCTCCTCCTACATACTTAATTGTGTAATTTTGTTCACTTTTTTCTACTACAATCCATTCTTCATCCAGATTTTCAATGGAAGCGACAACCTTTGTATCACCATAGGATTGTGCCATAACTGTATTGCAAAAACCAATGATTGCAACTGCTAGTACTAAAACGAATAGATAGATCTTGTTTTTCATTGTTATCCCCCTAATAAATGATTTTGGCTATGATGGAAAACTCTATGCAATAAGAGTTATTCCCGACAAATGAAATTATAATTTCCAGTATTTGATATGTCAACGGATTTATATTCTGGAAAGTAATTCATCTTAGAAATTATCATAAAAATACTACAATGCTGAGGTCAATCCGTAACATTACATTCTAAGAGCGTATAGCATAATCTTACGATGAAAATAAAACTATAAAAATCAGGAGCGGTTTACAGTGAACCGCTCCTTTAGTATACCTAATAAAACCAAGTGAATATAGAACTCTAAATCAGATATAAACTTAATCTATGGAGTCCACAAAACAGCTTTACCCGAATAGTCATTACCTGCAACCTGCCCAAGATCATTAATCGAATAAGCTGCAGAAGATTTGTAATCTAAAATACCAAAAGTGCCAACATCACTTAAATTAGTCATTACAGAGTCTTTCCACAAAAAAGGATGAAATGTTTCTATGCTGCTGCCTGACCCTCCAACAATAACTCCTTCGTTATTTATGTCATATGCGTATGAATTATTATTTTGACCGCCTAGTGTTCCTAAATCTTTCATAACTCCATTTTCCCAAAGAAAAGCATGCTTTGTGATAGAGTCATCTCCAATGTATGAGGATCCTACAATTTGTCCCTTCTCATTTATTGCTTCAGCATCTGTACGTCCAAATGTATCGCGATACCACACATTTTCACGGCAAGCCAAATAATTTAATTCCGATTCTATCGAATTACCAGGGAAAGAGACTTTTTTGGCTTTACTGTTTAACGAACCCAAATCGGTAAAAACACCATTTTCATATAAAAAGCTGCGACGCTGTCTATCCACGCCTTCTGTTTCTTCAATTAATGCATCTCCAACTATTTGACCTTTATTATTAATGTCAATTGGTATGAAATTTCCTAAATCTTTATAGGTGCCATTATCTATTAAAAAGCCTGTAATCTTATATGTGCCAGGATTGGTATAATATCCGATTTTCTGACCTTTGTCGTTAATGTCAAGATACCTGTGATCACTATAATATGAAACATCTCCTTTATTCCATATGTAACCTATAGTATACATTGTGGAATAATAATCAAAATACTCCGCATCCCAATCAACATATCCCTCGTAACTCATAAAAATCTCACTCTGATCATTAATTCTAAAAGCCCATGAAGTATAATCGTTCAACTTGCAAATGTCTCCTTCTTCCCATAAAACCGGAAATTCCTGATCACCTACTTTTGACTTCCCAACCACTTGTCCTTTACAGTTTATGCTACGTGCCTCAGAGTTACCTCCGAGAGTCCCTAAATCAAGAAAAGGTACAGGGGGCTTTAAGTTGGGCTCACCTAAGAATTTTATGAAAAGGTCCTGTGCTGGAGGTTGTCCAGGATGAGTTGGCTTCTTACTGGATACTGAAGCATCTGCTGCATCATATGCAGATTTAGCTGTAGTCGATTGCTCCAGAAATTTACTCAAAAAAAGGCTTGTTCTATCCCTTGCAATATAATTTGGAACATAGTCGGAATAACCAAGGTATGTCCTTGCACCGGATTTTATAAAGGCATTTGCCATGGTTTCGTTATATGCAGATTTACAGCATCCCATTAATACTAAGTTATTTACATAGATGTTTTGAAAATATTTTTCTATAAATGAAGGAAGCACAAAATAATTTGATCCAATTATTTTCTCTTTGTCTTCATCATATAGTGTAAAAATTGCCAGCCTGTGCATTTGCAAATCCCTCAAGATTTTGTCCTTTTCAACTGTTGAAGCACTGTCTTCATAGCTTTGAGCCAAGAAAAAACCAACCTGTCCTCCTACAGCGCCATCACGCATTCCCCATAAAGGTTCACTTCTGAGGGTCTGAAATAAATTTTCTCCATGAGAAGATAAACTGATAACACCATATTTATAAAGCTCTGTTCTAAGAAAACTTATTGTTACTTCCTTATCCTTAAGATAGGTTATATCAGAATCTCTAAACACATCAGCGTCGTTATATTTATATTTCTTTAAAGTCTCATATACATTAGGCGTATATGAATTCATGTCATTAGAATCATTAATTCCAAACTCATGCAACATTGGTGATAACATCAATACTTTCCTGTTGGCTATCCTTGGGCCTTTGACCTCAGTAGGAGATTCAGCACTGAATAATATGGATTTATCATTACTTCCTGAACTGCTTAAGGTATCTGAGTTTTGAGCATTACTGTCAACAGTAGTGACAATTTCTGCTGAGGTTTGGTCAGTTGTAGGTGTATTAACCGATTCTTCCGATGTACTGTCAGTCTCATCCTTCTTCCTTATGGAAATAGCTCCAAGTATACCGTTTTTATATTCAAACCATATACTATCGCTGCCATCAGACACACCAGCCTGTTGTATTTTGGGATTGCTATTCAACTCAGAAAGCATTACATTTTTTGCACTTTCTATCCCTTCGGAAGCTATTAATTCAACATACCTTTTCACTTGTTCTTCCTGGAAGGCACAGTTTTCTTTCATTTCTTCATCAGTTACCTTATTAAGTACACGCAAGTCAACACCTGCTGTCCTTTGGACTTTGTCCTGTGTAGCTGTTACAGTAAAATGCAAGGTTTGTGTTGTGCTATAGGACATGTTCTTTTTAAAACTGTATATGTTATCGCCGGCCTTTTCATCTCCGTCTACTCCAGCATCATTCAAAATACCAAGTTTTTCAATTATATTACCCTTTTCATCGGTCTTGTTCAGTTCTATTGTCAGTTCGGAATCATACTCAAAATTAGAAATACCGGCAGTAAAAATAACATCTTCTGCTTGGTTTACAAACAAAGCATCAGGGTTTGCTTTTACAGAATCTATCTGCAATCCGCCTGAAGGTGTTGGAGTAATTGTTGGTGTAATTGTTGGTGTAGGTGTAGCAACAAGCTTGTTTTGTGCTGGGAATTCGTTAATTATTCCAAGCAGGTACTGTCTCATAAAAGCAAAATCAATGGAGTTAAAACTTCCATTGCCGTCAACATCAGCAGCTTTAAGACCGTTTTCATAGGAAAACTCATTTATATTTCCAAGCAAATATTGTCTCATTAATCCAAAGTCTATAGAGTTTGCTGAACTGCTATTATCAATATCACCGAATATAATACCTGTTTCCTCTTCTTCAGGTGTTGATTGGTCAAACAGCCTTTTTGCCTCTTTTATTGCTTCTTTCTCGGATATCTGGACTTTTTTTGAAAGAATTTTCATATCCTTGTCTACAAATAAATAAGTAGGGTTAAGATACCAATATGTATATGCGTATTCGTTTGTGGTTTCATTATCCCGAACAACTGTATATTTTTTTGCAAATGCGCTGTTGGTGTCTTTTAGCATATAATTGACTGCATCATAGTGATACTCGTTCTCTTCTGAATAGGATATATTGATAACCTGCACATCAGGTAATTCTTCAATTATGCTATTTAAATTTTCGTCATACCAATTATATACGATTAGCATATTTCTTCCCTTAAAAGTATTTAAATTAACATCATGTCCACCCTGATCCTTTAATGTAAAATCAATAGTTTGACCAATTTCAGGATAATTTTCACCATAATATTTTAAGTCTAATAAATCAGAACCATCACATCGTGAATTGCAAACCCAGCCATCAGGCAGGAGATCCCAGAAGTCATTTATGCAGAAGTATTGTTGAGCAGTTACTTTTGTATAAAGTGGTACATCCCCTTTAATATAAGTAAGTTTAACTTGACTGGTTAATGTGTCATAAGACAGAGGTACCCATCCCTCAGGCAATATATCAGTTTCAAACCTTTTAGCGTACATATATTGCACATCGCCAAATTTGGCACCCTCAAGGCAGGTAATTGTACAGGTCTCACTATCGACAGTAGTTAGAATCCATCCCATAGGGAGCTTCGGGTTTTCGATATCTCCTGAAGAATTTTTAGGGAATCTTTTGAGTGTCATTTGTGTTCCGTAACCAGCACCACCGGATATATATTTAATACTGCATAATTTTTTTATCTCATCATAATTGTCAACAATCCATCCTTTTGGCAATTCATTATAACAGCTATTAGGGCTACAAGTTATATAATCATAGATTATGTTTTCATGATCACCGTATTTGGCACCATTAAGAAATTTGATAGTTGGCTTCACTGAAGCATTTTTATTATAAGTAGTAAAAACCCACCCTTCAGGGATGTGTTTAATAGCCCCCCAGAGGTAATTGCCGCTCGGATTTTCGTCAATATCAATTTCTGTACCATAGGCAGGAGTTCCAACATACAGGATTGTTTTACCGTATTCAAGCCATACCCAATTCTTGGAATTCGGTAATCGAATATCTTCATCCTCTGAAAAATATATATCCAGTTTTGTTCCGATTGACTTTCGACCACCTATGTACATGATTTTATCTGCCGAGATGGATACCCAATTTTCAGGAAGGGGTGTTCCACTATATGTAAGTTTTATGTGTGGTGAAGTCAGTGTGTCTCCATAGGCGTATTGTTTCGATGCATCCTTTCCAAGGTATTTAATAACTGCTTCCCTTGTAGTTGAATTATAATGTGTAACAATCCATCCGTCAGACAAGTAATAATCATAACTAAGTTCAGTTAATTTTGAATATTCGATATCTCCTGGTTTTGCATTTCTTATACACTTCATTTTTGACTCATTATTAGACTCATCAACTCCAATGCTTATCCATCCGGACTTTAACCATTCACGTTCCAATTTCTCAATTGTCCCATAACTTACATCGCCTATAAATTTACGATCCCCATCAACAAGAAGCCAAAAATTATGATATTTATAGCAATCTTGAGAATAACCTTCATCTCCATATTTATAGCGGTATAACCCAGTATCTGAATTTATATTTACCGGGGTCTGACCTTCATATTTTATAGTGTAATATCCGTCTATGGTTATGTATTCTTTCCATTCATTCGGAATATTCTCAAGAAAGCGTACCGGCTGTATAGTTCCATTAGCAGCCCCTTTGATATACTTTATAATATAGCTTGTAGTTTTTGTGTTGCCGAGATCAACAACTACCCAGTTTTCAGGCAGCACGTCCTTATTTATAGTGCTTTCGATGTCTCCGTATTTTGCGCCTCCTACATACTTAATTGTGTAATTTTGATCACTCTTTTCTACTACAATCCATTCCTCATCCAGATTTTCGATGGAAGCGACAACCTTTATATCACCATAGGATTGTGCCATAACCGTATTGCAAAAACCAATGATTGCAACTGCTAGTACTAAAACGAATAGATAGATCTTGTTTTTCATTGTTCTCCCCCTAATAAATGATTTTGGCTATGATGGAAAACTCTATGCAATAAGAGTTATTCCCGACAAATGAAATTATAATTTCCAGCATTTTATATGTCAACGGATTTATATTCTGGAAAGTAATTCATCTTTGCAACCGACATGTAAAATAAAACTATAAAAATCAGGAGCTGTAACACTAAGAATTAGTGAACAGCTCCGTCTTCTTATAAAAAAGTTTTGTTTTTTACCTAAAACCTGACTCTATGGAGTCCACAAAACAGCTTTACCCGAATAGCCTTTACCTGCAATCTGCCCAAGATCATTAATCGAATAAGCTATAGAATTATTGTAATATATACCACCAAAAGTACCAACATCCCTTAAATCAGTCATTACAGAGTTTTTCCACATGCAAGGATGACATGTGAGAAAGCTATCTCCTGCCCCACCAACAATAACTCCCTCATTATTTATGTCATAAGCTTGTGACCAATTATTTTCACCGCCCAGTGTACTTAAATCTTTCATAACTCCATTTTCCCAAAGAAAAGCATGCTGTGTCATAGAGTCATCTCCAATGTATGATGCTCCTACGATTTGTCCCTTCTCATTTATTGCTTCAGCACATGTATCTCCATATGTATCGGGATACGACACATATGGAGAGAAATAAATGTAATTAAATTGTGATTCTATAGAATCATCAGGGAAAGAGACTTTTTTGACTTTACTATTTAATGAGCCCAAATCGGTAAAAACACCATTTTCATATAAAAAGCTCCTATACTGTTCACTTACGCCTTCATATCCCGCAATTCTTGCAATTCCAACTATTTGGCCTTTATTATTAATGTCAGTTGGTATGAAATTTCCCAAATCTTTATACGTGCCATTATCTATTAAAAAGCCTGTAATCTGATATGTGAAAGGATCGGTATAATACCCGATTTTCTGACCTTTGTCATTAATGTCAATATATCTGTGATCACTATAATATGAAACCTCTCCTTTATTCCATATATAGCCTCTAGTATACATTTTGGAATAATAATCAAAATAATCCGCATCCCAATCAACAAATCCCTCGTAACTCATAAAAATCTCACTCTGATCATTAATTACTTGAGCCCATGAAGTATCATCGTTCAACTTGCAAATATCTCCATCTTCCCATAAAACCGGAAATTCCTGATCACCTACTTTTGACATTCCAACCACTTGTCCCTTACAGTTTATGCTACGGGCCTCAGAGTTACCTCCGAGAGTCCCTAAATCAAGAAAAGGTACAGGGGGCTTTAAGTTGGGCTCACCTAAGAATTTAATGCGAAAGCTCTGTGCTGGAGGTTGTCCAGGATGAGTTGGCATCTTACTGGATACTGAAGCCTCTGCTGCATCATATGCAGATTTAGCTGTAGCCGATTGCTCCAGAAATTTACTCAAAAAGAGGCTTGTTCTATCCCTTGCAATATAATGTTCAACATAGTCGGAAAAACCAAGGTATGTCCTTGCACCGGATTTTATAAAGGCATTTGCCATGGTTTCGTTATATGCAGATTTACAGCATCCCATTAATACTAAGTTATTTACGTATATGTTTTGAAAATATTTTTCTATAAACGAAGGAAGCACAAAATAATTTGATCCAATTATTTTCTCTTTGTCTTCATCATATAGTGTAAAAATTGCCAGCCTGTGCATTTGCAAATCCCTCAAGATTTTGTCCTTTTCAACTGTTGAAGCACTGTCTTCATAGCTTTGAGCCAAGAAAAAACCAACCTGTCCTCCTACAGCACCATCACGCATTCCCCATAAAGGTTCACTTCTGAGGGTCTGAAATAAATTTTCTCCATGAGAAGATAAACTGATAACACCGTATTTATAAAGCTCTGTTCTAAGAAAACTTATTGTTACTTCCTTATCCTTAAGATAGGTTATATCAGAATCTCTAAACACATCAGCGTCGTTATATTTATATTTCTTTAATGTCTCATATACATTAGGCGTATATGAATTCATGTCATTAGAATCATTAATTCCAAACTCATGCAACATTGGTGATAACATCAATACTTTCCTGTTTGCTATCCTTGGACCTTTGACCTCAGCAGGAGATTCGGGACTGAATAATATGGATTTATCATTACTGCCTGAACTGCTTAAGGTATCGGTATTTTCAACATTACTGTCAACCGTAGTGACAGTTTCTGCTGAGGTTTGGTCAGTTGTAGGTGTATTAACTGATTCTTCCGATGTACTGTCAGTCTCATCCTTCTTCCTTATGGAAATAGCTCCAAGTATACCGTTTTTATATTCAAACCATATACTATCGCTGCCATCAGACACACCTGCCTGTTGTATTTTGGTATTGCTATTCAACTCAGAAAGCATTACATTTTTTGCACTTTCTATCCCTTCAGAAGCTATTAATTCAACATACCTTTTCACTTGTTCTTCCTGGAAGGCACAGTTTTCTTTCATTTCCTCATCAGTTACCTTATTAAGTACACGCAAGTCAACACCTGCTGTCCTTTGGACTTTGTCCTGTGTAGCTGTTACAGTAAAATGCAAGGTTTGTGTTGTGCTATATGACATGTTCTTTTTAAAACTGTATATGTTATCGCCAGCCTTTTCATCTCCGTCTACTCCAGCATCATTCAAAATACCAAGTTTTTCAATTATATTACCATTTTCATCGCTCTTGTTTAGTTCTATTGTCAGTTCAGAATCATACTCAAAATTAGAAATACCAGCAGTAAAAATAACATCCTCTGCTTGGTTGACAAACAAAGCATCAGGGTTTGCTTTTACAGAATCTATTTGCAATCCGCCTGAAGGGGAAGGCGTTGGAGTAATTGTTGGTGTAATTGTTGGTGTAGCAGTTGCTTTAGGTGTAGCAACAAGTTTGTTTTGTGCTGGGAATTCTTTAATTATTCCAAGCAGGTACTGTCTCATAAAAGCAAAATCAATGGAGTTAAAACTTCCATTGCCGTCAACATCAGCAGATTCAAGACCGTTTTCATAGGAAAACTCATTAATGATACCAAGCAAATATTGTCTCATTAATCCAAAGTCTATAGAGTTTGCTGAACCGGTATTATCAATATCACCTAATATAATACTTGTTTCCTCTTCTTCAGGTGTTGATGGGGCAAACAGCCTTTTTCCTTCAACTGTTGCTTCTTTCTCAGATATCTGAACTTTTTTTGAAAGAATTTTCATATCCTTATCTACAAATAAATACGCAGGGTTAACATACCAATTTGTATATGCATATCCGTTTGTAGTTTCATTATCCCGAACATATGTGTATTTTTCTGCAAATGCCCTTTCGGTGTCTTTTAGCATATAATTGACTGCTGAAAAGATATCCTCGTCCTCTTCCTCTTCTGAAGAGGATATATTGATAACTTGCACATCAGGTAATTCTTCAATTATGCTATTTAAATTTGTATTTTGCCAATTATATGCAATAATTGTATTTCTTCCTTTGAAAGTATTTAAATCAACATCATTTCCGTTCAAGTCCTTTAATGTAAAATCAATAGTTTGGCCAATTTCAGGATAATTTTCACCAAAATATTTTAAGTCCGATAAATAATAACTGTCATTTCGTGCAAAGCTAACCCATCCATCAGGCAGGACATCCCAGAATTTTTTTATGCAGCCGTTATGAAAAGCAGATACTTCAGTATAAAGTGGTACATCCCCTTTAATATAAGTTAGTTTAAGTTGACTGGTTAATTCGTCATAAGACTGACATACCCATCCATCAGGTAATATATCAGTGTTTATCGTTTCAGAGTACATATATTGAACATCACCAAATTTGGCACCCTCAATGCAGGTAATTGTTAAGCTCTCACTATCAACAGTAGTGACAATCCATCCAATAGGAAGCTTTGGGGAGGCTTTATCTCCTACATAATTTTTAATTATAATTTGTGTTCCATAATCAGCACCACCCAATATGTATTTAATGCTGCATGTTTTTTTGACCTCATCATAATCGTCAATAATCCATCCTTCTGGCAATTTATTATAACAGTAATCATCTGTATATTCATAGCTTATGGTTTCCTGATCACCATATTTGGCACCGTTAAGAAATTTGATAGTAAACTTCTCGGAATCACTTTTATCATCAAAAGTGTAAACCCACCCTTTAGGAATTTCATCAATAGAACGCCAGAAGGAATAATTATTATATCCGTCAATATCAATTTTCGTACCATAGGCGGGAGTTCCTACATACAGGATTGTTTTACCGTATTTAAACCATACCCAATTCTTAGAATTCGGTAATCGAAATTCTTCACCCTCTGAAAAATATATATCCAGTTTTGTTCCGATTGACTTTCGACCGCCTATGTACATGATTTTATCTGCCGAAATAGATACCCAATTTTCAGGAAGGGGCGTTCCATCACTTGCTAGTTTAATATGTGGGGAAGTCAGTGTGTCTCCATAGGCGTATTGTTTCGATGAATCCTTTCCAAGGTATTTAATAACTGCTTCCCTTGTAGTTGAATTATAATGTGTAACAACCCATCCGTCAGACAAGTAATAATCATAATCACGATAATCATAATAACCAGTTAATTTTGAATATTCGATATCTCCTTGTTTTGCATTTTTTATACACTTCATTTTTGACTCGTTATTAGACTCATCAACTCCGATGCTTATCCATCCGGACTTTAACCATTCACGTGCCAATTTCTCAATTGTCCCATAACTTACATTGCCTATGAATTTATAATCATAAAACCCATACTCAAGCCAAAAATTATGATAGTTTTCGCAATCGTTAGCATAACCTTCATCTTTATCTCCATATTTATAGCGGTATAACCCAGTATCTGAATTTATATTTACCGGGGTCTGCCCTTCATATTTTATAGTGCAATATCCGTCTATCGTTATGTATTCTTTCCATTCCTTCGGAATATTCTCAAGAAAGCGAACCGGCTGTATAGCTCCATTAGCAGCCCCTTCGATATACTTTATAATATAGCTTGTAGTCTTTGTGTTGCCGAGATCAACAACTACCCAGTTTTCAGGCAGCATGTCCTTATTTATAGTGCTTTCAATGTCTCCGTATTTTGCGCCTCCTACATACTTAATTGTGTAATTTTGTTCACTTTTTTCTACTACAATCCATTCTTCATCCAGATTTTCAATGGAAGCAACAACCTTTGTATCTCCATAGGATTGTGCCATAACTATATTGCAAAAACCAATGATTGCAACTGCTAGTACTAAAACGAATAGATAGATCTTGTTTTTCATTGTTATCCCCCTAATAAATGATTTTGGCTATGATGGAAAACTCTATGCAATAAGAGCTATTCCAGACAAATGAAATTATAATTTCCAGCATTTGATATGTCAACGGATTTATAAAATGAATAATTTTTCATGCCTCCATGGGTTGAAAATGGTTATACCAAAGCTTATCCCTTTTCTGTAAAGCCAGATAAGAAAATATCAGTTAAGAACGTAATGGATATTTACAGAGATTCTTATAAGAGATTCTTATAAGAATCTCTTATGAAGGCACTAAATTTGATTTAACAGTAGGCAAAGCAGCAGGACCTACACACTATAAAAAATAGAAAATTGCATAGCAAATAGAATACTATTCAAGGGGTACAGGCAGATTTTTGCAATTAAAAAGTTGCCTGTACCCCAAGAAGTAATGTTTAATTAGTTAAGATACCATTTCTTGCAGCAAACCCAACTAATGCTGTACTCTTACGAGATTCAATATCTAACTTGTCATATAAATTCATTAGAATATTACGAATATAACCTTCAGTAGAATCATACTTTTCTGCAATTTCCTTGCACGTAAGTCCTTTGGCAAGGAAATTGACTATAGCTATTTCTTTTTCTGTAAGCCTTTTTATTTTTTCCTCAAGCTCGTCCTTAAGTTTTTCTCTTTGCGGAGTCAGAACTCTGGATAAGGCAGTAGAATCAAAAATTTTCATACCATTATGACAACATTTGATGGCATTGATTAGTTCATCAATGCTAGCATCCTTAACTACATAGCCATCTGCTACTGCTATAATCTGCGAAAGAAAATCAGAGGATACTTCTGAAGTAAGAATAAGAACTTTTACTTCTGGATTTAGTGCCTTGAGGCGATTTGTGCATTCTATTCCATTCATAAGGGAAGTACGGTTTTTCTCATCAAAAAAATGAATGTCCATTAATACTACATCAGGCTTTACATCGGAATATGCTTTAATAGCATCTTCCGCAGTGTGACTGATATTAGCCACAAGAACTTCTGCTGTTTTTTCCAAAAGCAGTTTCATGCTTTCAGTAAGTATTTTGTGGTCATCGGCAAGCATAATCCTAATCATTAAGCAACACACTCCTTCATTGGCATTGTAACAAATATTTTGAATCCATCATTCTCTTCGGATTTGAATTCAATACTTCCGTATAAATTTTGAACCATATCTGTCATTCCTTTAAGTCCCAAACCTGAATTATTTATCACATTACATCCTCTGCCATCATCCAAAATAGTCAGCTGGATATTGTTTTGTTGAGTTCTTAAAAGAATTGTAATAGATGTTGCTTTACCGTGTTTGACAGCATTAGTCATTGCCTCCTGACATAAATTATAGAGAACATTTAACTGAAGCTGAGATAGTTCGTTAAATTCACCTTCAAAAGAATACTCAACATTCAACCCAGAGTTTTTTATAAAATTTCCTATAAGTAACTCTATATTCGAAAGTGGATGAAATTTACTATTTTCCATGTTGAGATCCTCTTCACTTTTAGCAATTTCACGAGCTATTTTTCTAACATCACTCATTGTATTTCGAATTATATCTCCAGCATTTTTTATCACAGATACTGCTTTTTGAGGCTCTGTCTCGATTGTAATAGTGCATACTTCCATTAGTCTTAGCAAAACAACTAAATTATGGCTCATTAGGTTATGTATTTCAGTTTCAAGTCTGCTTCGTTCTTTCCGAAGTACCAGTTCCCTGACAGTAGCAGCGTAATCAGACAATTGTTTATTCATAAATGTAAGCTTTTCATTTTTCTCCTGCAGCGTATCTAATAACTTTCTTAATTGAGTAATATCTTTAAATATAACAATAGTTCCAACATGGTGATTTTTAGCTTGTATAGCACTTACTTCTACGTCAAAGTGCCTATCTATAGATTTAAAGTACTTTTCTATGGTAACAGGGGCTTTTTCTTGAATAGATTTATCAATACTTTGTTCAAATTCTGAAAAATCAATATCTGCATTCCCTTCAGATGGAAAAATGTCCTTCAATGAAAGTTTATGAGCTTGGCCTAATCTTTCTGGTCTTAGAAAACAAATGTTGAAAGCAGTGTTGTTTTCAATGATAAACATTTTATAATCCATAGCCACAAAAGCTTCTTGAATATTGTCCATCATCATTTTAATAGCAAGCGGCATAATATTGAGGTAGCCATATTTAAATATGGCTACCCAGTAGCATATCATTGTAATTCCCATAGTGATAAGAGTATAATTTATGTTAACGGATATCAACTTAAAAGTAATTAAAATGTTTGTAACAAAAGGAACAAAACACCCTAGGAATATAAGCATAGACTGTTTGGATAAAACACCGCTGTCTTTTATACTTGAATAAATAAAAATTATATATGCTAAAACAAGCAATAAATAGGAATATAGCGTATGTAAATAGAAATATTCACCATATTGAGCATCTGTTGATATTGAAGAGTTATGAACAAACATCAGTTGGTGTATTGGGTTGGTCCAAAGGATTATAATGGATATTAAAGGTATCGCCAGAATAGACAAATGCAAAAGATGAAATTTAAAATCTTTATTTAAAAAAGAATATGCTGTCATAAAAAATGATGGAGGTACAAGGATAATACCCATATAACGAATGTTGTTAAATATGTATTGGCATAACGGATTATATGAATAAAAATAGTATAAGATATCTCCGGAAAACCATAGTGCCAATGCAGCCAAAAAGCTCAAAAATGTGAGGTGTACGGCTGTTTTGTGCTTTGTATCTATGATTCTGTAGATAAAATATATTACAAAAAACAAAGTTAGTATTACAAAGAAATAATCAATTCCTATTTTCATGATAATCTCCATTTTATTTAATTATGACTTTTTCGAATTAAAATGCAGCAATTTAGGCACGTAATATGTAATTTCTACTATCTGAAAAACTAGATCAATAAACTTAATGAATAGTTTTAGTCAAAAAATCAGCCAGAATGCACATAAACATTTTTAACATCACCATAAAATTGAAAGACTGCCTCGTCAGGTTCTAACTTATACGGTGAGATCCTATCAATCAGCATTTCACTTTGAAAAGTTATATCTGTTTCACTTTCGACACTAAATCCCTGATTCTGAAAATATATATCATTATCTTTCCCTACATCAACTTTATATGGTACCCCTTCCCTACTTTTTAATATACGAACTTTTTTATCGTGAGTTATTAGAATAAATTGTCCATCCTTATTAATCCTCAACTCAAACCAATTTGTCGACTTCCCACATTTGAATATAGTTAAATAGTCTTGTGGCAAAGTATCAATTTTTAATTGAAATTTTAAACAAAAACAGTGGTAATTGAAATATTTAAGTATTGGCGTTTCAAGAATATCAATATCTTTATCTATTTTGATATCCATCAAATCAATAGGCTGCCCATCAAAATCACTACCAAGACTATACAGCATTTTAGAAGGAGTACTTGATTTAACTGGTAAATTACTTGTAGCTATACTTATAGGTAGAACAGTATTTAAAGGATAAATTGTTGATGACTTGCTAGGTGTAGCCATTGGAATGAAACTTGATTTATCAGGTTTGTAAAAAACATACAAACATGATGTACCAAGGATTATAATAATGAGTATTGCAGTAATTATCCTCAAATATTTGCAAAAGACAGTATTTTTTAGAAATAAGAAATGATGTTTATTCTGGCTTCCTTTATTAATTATTAAATCTTTAGGAGTTTCAGTTGCCATTTCATTTATATACCGAGGAATAATTAAACTAAGCTGATCTCCAAACTGCATTAATAAATTATCAATATAAGTATACTCATTGTACATTTGTTGAGCTTCAATGATTTGTTCTTTAAAATCCTGAATTGCATTGAAACTTTCGTCATCTATAGGAGGCTTTTTGAAAAATACATAAATGTATTTGGGATTTTTACCTTCCTTGAGGTTTTCAACTGCTCTATAAAGTTCTTCCTTAGTATGAATACCCACTTTTTTATAGAACAGGCATAGTAAAATATCACATTCTAGTAATTTCTCGTTAAAACTATCCTGAACTCGATTTGAGTTAAAAGAATGCGTTAACTCTTCCCATTTTACTAAACTCAAATAAACTCCTTTATTAATATATTTATCACTTTCCTTACGTATAAAGTCTCCAATTTTAATTCTTTCTTCAGCAAATTCCTCAGAAGATGCAAGAAATATTTTTATTTTTTTCATTATACGATCCCTCTCCTTAATAAACTAAGCCATTAACCATTGCCATAGATTTCTGTTATTTTCCCTCATATAATTCATAGCAATTGCCAAATCAATTTTTCCGGCTACCGCATCCCCAAATTTTTCAGAAGTAGTACCAAGTAAAACTGGACAAAATCCTTGGATATCAAAGAATCTAAAATACGGCTTCCTTACCACCATATAAATAAACCTGTAACTGTTTTCAGTCATCCACCTATACATGCCGCGGAACAAGCAAACACTAATCTGCATTGATTCCAAATGATGACGATTACTGCCCGAAACAGCCAATCGAGTAATTTCAATGCCTCCTGTTTTATTGATATTTTCTGCTCCAAGCAATTCCTTAAATTCCCTGTTGATCATCCAGTCACTCTCAGACTTTAATATACGCATGCTTCCAAGTATATTTTTTTCATCAGGATCGCTGACACATATATATACAGCATCGTTATTGTCGTAAAAACTATCTTCATTTTCAATCCAATGCAATTCATCTATGTAAACTTTCTTTCTCATTTCAAGCATTTTTTCAAATTGATCACCATGGTTCTTATTAAGAATTTTAATTTTGAAAGGGTTATCAGTTATGGCAAATTGTCTTAGAAACTTGGATTGTTGTTCTTCATCATTGGTATTATCTGAGGGCTTTTGTTCTGACAAGATAACTTTCAAGTTTTCTTCCAGATTTGGTGCTGACAAAGATTTTCCCTCAACCCAACGTGTGCCATCGGTGATCAATCTTACTATGGTTCTGTCTCCAAGACCTTGTGTTTCATAATGTGATATGAGTGAATTAATATTTTTAAAGAAAAAATCAATTTGTTCCTGATTTTTTGCATCAACCATAATAATTATCTCGCCTTTGCCAATAGGAACTAAAAACTGCATTTGAGCATCATTCTTTTTACTAAAGCATTTTTCGATTCTTTGCTTTGTGCAATTGTACAAATCTTTTCCTAATTGACTAAATAAGGATGATGCAATAGCTACGCTACCAAAAGAGATTACGACAGATACAGGTGAAGACATTAAATAATCAACAAAGCTTTCAAACCCTTTTGTTTCTTTCGTAATAGAGGTTTCCACCTGAAACAAACTATTGATATCCTGTTTTTCATCATCTGTAAAATAGGTTGGATAAGTAATATTAATTTCATAAGTTTTATACATGTCCCAATCATCCTTTTCCATATAATATTAGCGGCGGAGTCTTCCTTCTTTTATACCCTTCCAGTAATGCTTTCCAAGTGATGTCAAACGACATGCACCGTTATTCATTGCTGCATCATACATGTGATCATAGTCAATAGGCTCAACAAGTCTCAATCGAGTGCATTTCTGCAGGTTTGCAAAACGAGTAGTCTTTTCCTTGATACAGTTAGCATAGGTAGGCTCATGTTCAGCATCCAAAATATAATTGCTATCTGCTGCTTCAAAATATCCCATAGTTGTTTTAAGTGTTTTTAAATCAATATGAGGTGGACAATCACGTAGTGAAATAAACCTTTTTACATTAGCTTTGAAAATCGGTCTTTGTCCTGTAGCAGCTCCCATTGATTCATCAATAAGTGCATATAAGTATCCAGGGGTTACATGACCAAGAATGTCGGCAGCCTCTCCTCTTAACCCGTCTAAAAGCTGCCTTGTGAACACACTGTTGCTCTTATCTTTTTCTATTTTGGATGTTTCAGTATGATGACAAGAAGAAAATATAATTGTTCCTTCTCCAATATGGCATGTATTCATTTCGCTTAAAGACGGATTTCCAAAGTTACCAGCATGGCAACAGTCAAGTATGACTATTTTGTTTTCAATTTTTGACTGATTAATATAATCAAGAATGTCTCTCATTGAAATTCCTTGATTATACTCTGTTTGGTCCATAGTTACTAGATAGCCTCCATTAGCATCAACAATTCCATGACCGGAAAAATAGAACAAGGCCATATTTACCTGACTTTTGAAGAGTTCTTGTATTTCCTTTTTTAACATGGGAAGATTGATATAATCTCTATCGGATGTCTTAAGGATAGTTTCAAAATTTGCTCCTTCGTTTTCATCTCCATGAAACCTTAAAATATCATTCATGGCTTTTGCATCATTAATACAACCATCCAGCTTGTTATTACCAGGATAATCATCAATACCTACAATTAATGCTAATCTCAATTCTGACATAGTAACCTCCCTTATTTAATTTTACATTTAAATAACTATTATTACCATATTATATTTATATTGGGTTTTATTCAAGTAGTTGTTACAAAATTATTAACATGTATGATGTTTGTCACATGAACCCATGATTATATACTGTGTATCAAATGACAACCATTACTATTATTTGGAATTTATATTTCGTATAATGTTTATCGAAGGCCTTCAAATTCTTATAAATTACTCAATAAAAAAGGAGGAACTTTTTTGACTATCAAAACTACACAAAATACTAATATCAATTTTATAGGTGCAACCAATACAGTTTCCGCTCCGCTGGAGTATATTTTTTAAAATGTGAGCAGTAAGGCTGTGAATCTTTAATCCAGAAATTAAAAATAAATAATTTGAGGTGATTAATTATGAGTGAAACATTAAAAGGAAATGAAATTATAAGTGAATTAAAAAAACAGGCAAATGAAATTCTTTCTACGTCTTTGGGCTCGAAAAAGCTTGAAAGTTTCTGTATAGGATCTTCAGGAAATCTGCCGTATTATTGGCAGGATCCTAGAAACCTTAGTTTTAACAAAAAGACATATGACTGGATAAATTCAAGTCTAAAAGCTAATTCGTATCCGCTGCAAACTGATCAACCCTTTACAAATCTCTTTTTACAAGCTTTTAGCAAAATATCTTATTTTCTTTCAAAAGCTGATATCGAAAAATTGAATAAGGCAAAGAGTGATGCAACCGATCAGCAAGGAAGCGTACTCAGGGCATGGGAAGAAGCTTTTGGAAGTTTTCCGGAAGGAACCGGGCAACCAATCGACAATATTTGTAGTGAAATTTGTACTAAATGGGCTAAACCATCAACAACACTGATAGATATACAAAACTCAGTGAATTTGTATAAATTGCTAAACTTGACTCCCGCCAGCGGCAAGCCCGTTATTGCGGTATTTGCAAATTGGCTTAATGCAATTAGTTCGGTCATTTCACTTGAAAACAGTACTACAATGAATAATGCATATAAAGAAATGGCACTTGCCGCACTTCAATCGGCAGGCAAAGATAATGGGGGCATGATATTGAATGACAGTGACACAACATATCACCCTGCATTTGCTGTATCAACGCCTTTAAGCGATATAATAAATGGGTTAAAGTCGTCAAACTCAATCAATCTGTCAATGACTGTAAAGCGTCATAATGAATCGGAGTTTCAGGTTAAAATAAATGGCGGTACTTCATTTAACATTCCTGTGCTGGATTTCATCAATATAAATGTAAGCGGTAATGCAAGCTATTTTGAGGATAAAATGGCAGTATCCGATACAAAGACGACTATTAATATGACATTCACTGGTGTTACACT
This sequence comes from Acetivibrio cellulolyticus CD2, assembly GCF_000179595.2. NCBI lineage: Bacteria > Bacillati > Bacillota > Clostridia > Acetivibrionales > Acetivibrionaceae > Acetivibrio > Acetivibrio cellulolyticus. Next base: position 860,980 of record NZ_JH556657.1, read on the forward strand.
GGTCAATTTCGGACCTGTACATTTTGATTTAGCTACGAAAAAGAACTGGTACTGGGAAGACCCGATTTCAAAATCTATTGAAAATGGCACTGGTGATGTATCTGGTTATAAGTTCGACCCTGATCCACATATTGATTTTTCTGCTTCAGGGCCTTTTGGATTTTTAACTGGAGCAGCTATAAGCAATTATCCAAGTATGGTCATAGAGATTCAGAGTTCTGAATACGAACAAATTGCTAAAACTTTTGAACAATCAGCTTCAGTTGGACTCACCTTCCTTGGGATTCCATTAGGAATTAGTGGAAGCGAATCATCCTATTCACATTCTGTGAAAAGCGATTCTTCCAGTTCAACAGTAACCATAGCATTAAATCCACCTCAAGAACTTATAGCAGGGACATCAACAGATTCAGTTGGTTGGATACTTGGAGTACAAAAAGACTATCCATTTTCTGATGAAAAAGTAACAACAAGAAAATCTTCACCAGACCAAGTCAGTCAGGGTTTAGATGTTATAATTAGTAGTATAGATTTAAATGGTGAAGTTGCACTAATAACAAATAATTCAACTTCAGATGTAAATATGACCGGTTGGAAACTTGTATCTGTTATAGGCAACCAGAATTACAATTTCCCAAATGGATTTATTTTAAAGGCCAGAGCATCAGTTAAAATTACATCTGGAAAATCTGCTTATGATAACGGATCCATTTCATTAAAATGGACTAACGCAAACATTTGGAACAATGATGCTGATACAGCAGAATTGTATGATAATAAAGGTAAGCTGATTTCTTTAATGACTATCTCAACACAAAAACAACTATAATGAACCTCATTTTTATTAACTAGCCTTTTTTCAAATGTTTCTTAATTAAGGCTGTTGAACTGAGGAAAACTCGTTTATGAATTAGTTTGATATATACAGCCATAGGACAATAATTTGGGTAATATTTGTCTTATGGCTGTATAATTCACGAATCATTTGATGAACTTTTCAGACATTTGTAAATTATAACTACAAACCCTAAGGAGGTCAAAGATATGAACGAACTAAAAATCAAGGATTTAACCCCAAAATGCTCAAATTACGGCAGCAGGCATGACCAAAGAATACTGGCAATAGTCAACCACATTACAGCAGGACAAAAATCCGGTGTAGAGAGTTGGTTTTGTAATCCCGCATCGAAAGTAAGTGCGCACATTATCTGGTTTGTAGGGATGGCACGGTAGTTAAGTTTGTAGATGAGGTAAATGCAGCATGGCATGCAGGTAAAGTCAACAAGCCTTCATCCAAGCTAGTGGTTTCAAAACCCAGCATTAATTGCCCGGGCAAAAATTTCCCTTTTGACAGCCTTATAAAGGACTTGGAAATGGTTTGTGACAAACCTATTACGAAGATCAAAAGAGTTATAATAAATATATAAACAAAAGCCGATATGCAGCAGACGTACCGACTTTTGGAATGGTTTTTTTATAATTGGATATTGATGCTTTTTTGAATGCTCTGAGGACGTGTCGGTCTACCCGGAGCATTTTACTTAAATTTTGCATTAACAACACAATGTTTAGTCTCCAGATATTGTAACAAAGTTAATAGACCAATGGCCCAATATAACACGATGGAAATGGATTTATATCTTGTATCTGTCCAAAGGAATAATGCTTTGTTGCGAATTGGGCTTGATATAAATACTCCAGTAAATATATTTCTCCGTTGGCAACGTTGCAAAGTATACCTGAAACACCTTGCCCGTTAATTAGAGACACCCCTACAGGCTGATTTATTAAAAACTGAAGTTTTTGCTGCCAAGGCATATGGAATCACCTCCCCTGTTAGCAGTATATTCAAATCAACATAAGATGTTACCGGTATAGAATCTCTTTAAAAATATGTTTAAATATTAGTTGCTCTTTTATGTGTCACTATTCGATCAACACTTGAGCCATTTGTGGATCAAGTAGCCATGTTTGCTGGCTGTTTGAATATCTCCAGTAATATACCAGAGACCCTAACTGATCTGCGTGAGACATTCCTGCAATGTCATCCATTGCCATCAATTTATATGGCACACTTCTATCGATTTTAATGGGATAAAGGTACGGCGAGTATAGGACAAACCCTTTATACGGCTTAATTAATGTCCCATCTTTATTGTAAACCACACCTTCATACACTTCTTTCCTATCGCTTACATCAAGAGTAATGGTTTGATTTAACACTTTACTGGTTATATCAACCTTGTAAAAATCCTTATAGATTACATCAAAACCCAGTGTTTTGGAAAGAGTATCATAGTCAAAAGGTGGTTTGTCGGGAGCAATAAGAAAAACTGCCTGATTATTTAAAAAAGAGACCATATAGTAAACAGCTCTAGCTCCTCCTAAAGGCAAGCTTATAAAAATATCCTCCACCATGTTGCCGGTGAAGTCTCCGAGAAAAATCCATGGAGCCGCACTGTAGTTATAATCAGGTGAAAGAGGTATCGTATATCTATATCCGGTCTTTCCATCATCAATGACTAGCATGAAATCACTATAAAAGGAATTTTGGTTCTTATTACCAGTCAAGTACACCTTATCTGGAATCAAATCGCCATTTACGTCTCCGACTTTCATATCAATTATCATAGGTTACTCCTCAAATAATGCTATATAATCACTACTGCATTATATGAAAGCTAAATAATATTAGTAACTGGCTTCCATAATTTAGTTTTTTCCTTCCATTACACAATCCTGATTTTACCTTGTGATTATGTTGGTACAGGAAAAAACTCCAAGTTTTTTAGTAATACATCTACATTTCCTATAAAGTTGTAGAAGTATGGTCTGAGTTTGTTATCTAATACCAGCAAGTATGTATTCCCTTGTTCTGGTAGCAAAATGAAAACTTCATCAACAGAATTGATGTTATAGTCATTAAGCCAATGGTTCTTTACCTGAACTGAGGGAGTTATTGGAATTCTTACTATATAGCCTTTCTCTGGAAAAGCTTTTACCTTAATATACATGCTTGATATCCCATTAAGGTAACTTATAGCTTCATTCTGTATTACTCTGGTGGAATGCACTTTTTTTATTACTTCACCTTTGGTAATGTCAAAAATCTCAATAGGTTTATTTGGAGTATCAAGTTCTTGTGCTGAAGCCAAAAAAGCTATAAGGCTGGTTTGATAGAATTGATTTGATAAACATACCAATGACTCATATTTGTTAGTAAGTTCCATGCTATGGTAATGGTTGTAGATGTTAACACAAAGAGAAATTGCTAACAATATAATTACACTAGCTTTTAGTAACTTTCTATTTATTATGATTAATACCATACTCAGCATAATCCCCCCTTATAATAGTCTAGTCTATTATATGGGTGTAGAAATTATTACCCTTCATATTAATGGTTACTTTCCAGAAAACGGGAAAACATGTACTTAACCTATAAAATCAGCAGGCATGTGCCAGAAGTAACGAAAAGTTCACGGCAAAGCAACTGTTTATAATTTTATATATAAAATGACTTTTTCCAGGGAAGACGCTGAATACATTCTTCAGGAGATAATCTCTACCTGACTAACCACGCCGGACCTAAAAATGCATATGGCGTACAGGAGTCAAAAGGGGTAATTGCAGACACCAATGTGTTTATTGACGCAAATACCAGAAAAGAACTCCAATCAATTTCATACAGTATTTTCAGCCAGTTTGACGCAATTAAAAAGGTATTGGAAATGAATTCCCACAGTGGTTTCCCTGATAGCCCGGGAAAAGTAAGCGGCATTTTGAATGCCGGTGGCAAAGCTCAGGCCTCAGCATCCCCGCAGAATTCGAGACAAAGGTTGAAAAGGAAAGCGATTGGGTTTATACAGTTACACTGACCCAATACTGGAATGCAAAAGACCTTCGTGGTCCAAATTCCAAAGGATCGGTGCTATTCTATTACTGGAAATACAGGGCTACTGTAGATAATGTTATTGAAATCGATTCGGGAGGGGACAACACACCCCTTATAATGAAATAATGACACATTTAAGCATTTTTGGGTAAGGAAGGTGATACCCACATGTCAACTAATAAAGAGGCCAATAGACTAATCCATGAGAAATCCCCATACTTACTGCAACATGCACATACCCCTGTAAACTGGTTCCATTGGGGTGATGAAGCTTTTTAAAAGCCAAGTTAGAAGATACATCAATCTTCCTTTCTATCGGCTACTCTACCTGCCATTGATGCGCATCCAAACTTACTAATTCTTGAAAAGCATTTTTATCATTACCTGCTAAATCTGAAAGTTCGAAATACCTGTCTAAAATAGTCATTATTTTTCCACCGTATCAATATTGATTCCTTCAGTATACTTATACCTTTAAGTAATATAAACCAATTACCTTTATAGTTTCAGGAGTTCTGCAATCGTTCCGCCTAGAACTTGTTCTCTAACATCAGTATTTTCACATGCTCTTTCAACAGCCAGTCTTGATGTTACCAAATCACCATATGGCATATCAACACCGAAAATACTTCTTTCTGGCAACTCCTGTATTGTCATCTTTAAGGCTATAGTAGTAAAAAAAGCGGACAAGTCCAGGTATATATTGGAATAGTATTTTGCCAACTTGATAGTATCCCTCCAATTCATTCCGCCCAAATGTCCGATAATTACTGGCACATAAGGATATTTCTTCGCAAGTGTTACGATATCTTTTATATCATTTAAAGCAAGCGGAAAGAATGCGTGTATCCATAGTGGTAAATTACCAAATTCAGTAGATGCCGAAAAAACAGCATCTAGTCCCTGTATTTGGCCCGAAGGTACTGTAAACTCTCCAAGCCCAACAAATTTCTTTGGTATAATATTATCTTGTATCCATGCACAGGTTTTTTCATAATTCAAACCTGTTGGTACTGCACCAAAACCTATAAATTTCGAGGGGTTTATTTGAATAACACTGTAGAGCTCATCCATCGCTTTTAATCTTGCATCAATAGCGTTTCGCTTTCCAGAGATTATTTCATCCAGAATACTCATTTCTTTGTCGAACTCTTCTGCTGAAGTTGTCAACTCTGGATGAATAGAAGTTGAGAATAAGACAGTTTTATCTACTCCAGCTTCATTCATACAAGCTATTTGCCTCTCAGTAGGCAATACTACATGGGAATGACCATCAATAACCATTTTACACTCCTTAAATTAGTTTGTTTGAATCATTATTTCACATATGAAATACTTCTGTAAAAAATTTTATTTGGTTAGATTCTCCTCTAACTTTATAAGTAATAAATTCAAAATATGTTGCTCTTCCAGAGAAAGACTTCCATAGCTTCTCATCAAAAAGTCCTTATATAAATCTTCCATCTCATTAAGAGTGTCCCTCCCCTTCTGAGTTAAGTACACTAACGTCTCCCTCATGTCATTTGAATTCTTTGAGGTTATAACCAATTTATCCCTTTCCATCCTTTTGATTATGCTTGTCATATTACTGGCTGCACATTTAACCTTCTGCACAAGTTCTGACATCCTCGCCCCACTCTCGGATATATTTCTCAACACACCAAATTGAACCCCCGTAACTGTAAAGCCTGATAAGGTGTTTGTAAAATCTTTAGAGGAAATATCAGAAATATTCTTTATTTTTAAATAAATACTTCTTAGAAGCTCATTATCCAATATAACACCACCATTTATTTCACATATGAAATATTTATTAATATTATATTATTCCATTATATCAATGTCAAATAATTTTTTGCACAAATTGAAATAATTGGAATAATATTAAAATAGAAGCATCCTTTATCATTAATATGTTTTTCTATAATTACTAATGAATTTGCCCCATTAGTACAACTTTTACCATTTGTAAAAGGGCTAGCTGATGAGGGAGAACTGGTATCTTTATACAAAGACTGGGATATTATCAGTTCAGACTCTCATATATTTGAAGATGAACATCCATGTATAGAAAAACATATACATGCATCTAATACAATTGTTGCAAGGAGAAAAGCATTAAATAAGCAATATATCTAAGCATCCGATATTCGACCTACAATTGGTATCATGTAAGCTATTAATAGCAAAATGTCCCAATAAGAGTTAGACCTGCAATTGATGGCGTAGGCATATTGTGATACACTTTTATTATAAGTGAAAATGGGAGCTGATTATCATGTTAAATACCTATGTTAGACCATTAAGAGATTTAAGAAATAATTACTCTGAAATTGCTAATATAGTCAAACAGCATAATCATGTAATTATAACAAATAACGGCCGAGGAGAAGCTGTTTTAATAGGCATCGAAGAATTTGCTGATTATGAAGAATACGTCCATAAAAAATATGTTCTATCAGAATTAAAAAAAGCAAAAGAACAAGCCAATGCACCAGAAACTAAATGGCTTTCTGAAAATGAATTTTGAAAAACTGTGAGTGAAGGTTTATGAGTTATTCTGTAAAGTTTCTTCCTATGGCGTTAAGTGATGTTCGAGATATAAAAATATATCTGTCTCAATATTACGAAAGCACAGCTGACTTTCCCAGTTAAGGCTTCAATTGCTTTTAAAATTTTCTCTTCAATAGATTATCAGTAGTCCTTTCATTGATAAAGTCAATATTTCTTTTGAAAAATAACCACAAATAGGAAATACACAACAGGCATAAAGATAATAGTTACAATTAGAAATTGTAATAGGGATATTCTTAATGAATAATGCAAAATAAAAGCTGCAAATATATACCAATAGGAAACCCAAAATGCAGTATGACCTGCCTTTGTATTAATAAAGATATTTCTCTCTTCATTTTCAAGCTCAATATTCTTTTTCATTTCAGGCTTTTTCTTAGCAAACTTATTGAGCACCAATGTGCCTATCCCTGTAGGAAGAAACCCTGCTGTTAAACCAGTCATAAGCCCTTTCTGGTATTCAAATATAAACCCTAATATTCCTGCAATTAAGCCTATAATAATAAATACCTGTGAATATAGTAGTTCCTTTTTAATATACTTTTCAATACTCATAATAACTCCTCCTCAAATACAAAAATATCTTCAATTGTCATTTTAAAAACTTTTGCAATTTTATATGCCAAAAATATGGATGGATTATATTTCCCATTTTCAAGGGATATGATTGTTTGCCTTGACACATTTACTTTATCTGCCAGATATTGCTGAGTAAAACCAGATTGCTCCCTTAAATCCTTTATTTTGTTTTTCAATCATAGATGCTCCTTTCTACTTCATGTATGTAAAGTTAGCTTTACATTATTAATATAATACAATTTAATCAGTATGTCAAGTTGGCTTTACATTCATTCTAATGAAGTTCGCAAATGAAGCAATATTGCCTTAACTGGAAATCATTTAGAGGTTACTGGCTTACTGGTGCCATGTAAGCTATTAACAGCAATTTTAAAATCAGCAAGCATACGCCAGAAGTAACGAAAAGTTCACAGCAAAGTAACTGTTTATAATTATTATATAATTTTTGTAACGTTTTATTAATTTCCCTAGTATAAATATGTGTTATTATTAAACATGGTTTATACTCCAAGAACAGGTGGTGAAAAGTAAATTGGACAATGACTGCATTCTGGTTTCCAATGTATTAAATGGGGACACAGACTCCTTTTCCTTACTTGTTTCAAAATACAGGGACAGTATTTTTAATTTTATATTTAAAATGGCTTTTTCTAAGGAAGACGCAGAAGACATTCTTCAGGAGGTCTTTATTAGAGTATATAATAACCTGTATAAATACGATAATAGATGGCATTTCTCCACCTGGCTTTACAGAATAGCCTTGAATGTGTTCAAAAGCCATTATGCGAAGAAGAAAAAGCAAAGAAACATAGATTATCAAGAGGTGCTGTCCTCACTTCCGGATAACCTAATTAATGACCCCGAACTAGTCTACGAAATAAAGGAACGCAATCTTGAAATACTAAAAATTCTCGACTCTCTGAAATTTGAAGATAAAACAATTTTGGTTTTAAAGCATATACAGGGTTTTTCGTACAGGGAAATAGCCGAAATACTTAAACTATCACCTGAAAATGTCCGCATAAAGGTCATGCGGGCTAAAAAGGTACTTTACAAGAAGTTTACTGAACATAGGGAGGTGTAATGGAAAATGGTGCAAAGATGTGATATTGAAGATTTAATTGATTACCTCGATGGCAAAATGGCTCCAGACGCCGCAAATGCAATGAAAGAGCATATAAAGAGATGTGAAAACTGCAAAAAAGCATATTATCTATTTTCTTTTTCAGACGGATTCATTAAATCACCATGTTTTGCAGGGAATTCCGCAGATAAAAACATTATGGCTTCAATAGACAAAAACCGTTATAAAAACAAAAAAACTTCGCTTTCAATTACTTTACAATACCACATGTTAAAACCCGTGCTGAAGCTAACAGCGGCTGTTTTTGTTTTATGTCTTCTTTTCTTTTCTGTAATTGTTTATAAATCCACATTAAAACCGCCGTATAACGACAAAATTGTGGTATCTTCTTCTACTCCAGAAGAACCCAATAATACCAATACTCCAATTGCAACCGAAAACAATATCGAAAGCATTTCAATAGACGATTTGAGAAAGAACCCCCACTTTCCCCCTGATGAATACGAGTTCAAAGAACTAACAGTGCCAGTTAATACCGATAAATTGTCAGCTCTAATCAATGCAAAAACTATAGTTGGCGACAAAAGTTACAAAGATGCAAAGAAAATTACTGCAATACTTGTAAGCCTGACCAACAAAACCCACCCCTATATTGCAGGCTCAAGTGTCGTTTTAAAGGATTACCCTGTATGGATTGTAACTTTTTACAACCTCCACCTGACTACCCACGGCGGGCCTAAAAATGCATATGGCGTACAGGAGTCAAAAGGGGTAATTGCAGACACCAATGTGTTTATTGACGCAAATACCGGAGAAGAACTTCAATCAATTTCATATAGTGTTTTCAGCCAGTCTGATGCAATAAAAAAGGTCTTGGAACTGAATTCCCACAGTGGTTTCCCAGATAGCCCAGGAAAAGTAAGCGGCATTTTGAATGCTGGTGGCAAAGCTCCAGGCCTCAGCATCCCTGCAGAATTCGAGACAAAGGTTGAAAAGGAAAGTGATTGGGTTTATACTATTACACTGACCCAATACTGGAATGCAAAAGACCTTCGAGGTCGGAATTCAAAAGGGCCGGTGCTATTCTATTACTGGAAATACAGGGTTACTGTAGATAATGTTGTTGAAATCGATTCAGGAGGAGACAACACACCCCTAATAATGAAATAATGACATATTTAAGCATTTTTATGGGCTGTTCTATTGATGAGACAGCCCTTTACATTTTTATTACTTGCTCAGCCAAAGATTTATTTAGTTTCACTATACCTAAAGCATTACCAAAAGGTTATAAATTTTATCTCCATGTTAGTGGAAGAATGTATCTGGGAAATAAACTTAATATTATGAACTTTCATGCTTTTGTTGAAGAAAGCCAAAACTTTAGTCGGGAAAATGGGAAAACATGTACTTACACTTTAAAATCAGAAGGTTTGGTTGAGTGCCTGTTGGTTTTTGGCTTCATTGATAAAAATAATAAGGAAGATTTGTATGCAATACAAATTTTCCCTGATGGAACAAAAAGTATTGAAAAAACAGATTAAGCTATTTCATTGAAAATCATTTAGAGGTTACTGGCTTACTGGTGTCACATAAGCTATTAACAGCAATTTTGAAAATCAGCAAGCATAGAATAAATTAACTGCCTATATTTTACAGCTATTTGTAATCCTTAACACACCAATACTTTTCTCCCTTAACAATTGTAAGTAGGTTATAAGTAGGTTCTTCTTCTCCTAATGAAGAAGCCCAGTAGAATTTGAGTTTAACTTTATAGGTATTTTCATTAATTTTTTCATTTTCCACAATTTCGTATTTATATGTTGAAGGGCTTGAGCCACCAATAATCCAAAAATTTTCTTCAGCCTTTCCCCATTTTTCAATTATCTTTTGTTTAAGTTCATCACATGAAACTGCATATTGATAAACACCATTTCTTTTACTTTCACTTTTTGCCCACAATTCAACTGCTTGAGAACGACTTGTAGCTCCAAATTCATCTAGTACCTGTTTAAACAAATAAACTTGTGCTTTAATTTGTTGGAATTTTACTGGATTTATCTCAGGGTCTTTATTAATATCTCTATTTGCGTATGTGCCTATTGGAATTATAAGCAATAATAAGACAAAAATACATGAAAAATATTTGTAAATGCTTTTCATTCTTTTTCACTCCTTTGAGTTTATATTGCCCATTTAAACTTCTTAGTAATTTGGTTGTTAAAGGCAATCGACTTTATACCCTATTTTATTTGAATACATAATTGCTTTCTTTCAAATAATAGTTTGGTGGTAAATATAAATAATACTTTACTATAAAAAGCCAACATACTAAAAAATTATGAAAGGAAGGTGATGCCCACATGTCAACTAATAAACAAGCCAATAGACTAATCCATGAGAAATCCCCATACCTGTTACAACATGCTTATAACCCTGTAAACTGGTTTCCTTGGAGTGATGAAGCTTTTCAGAAAGCCAAGTCAGAAGATAAGCCAATCTTCCTTTCCATCGGTTATTCCACTTGTCATTGGTGTCATGTTATGGAAAAGGAATCCTTTGAAGATAAAGAAGTCGCAGACGCGCTAAACAAGAACTTTATATCCATAAAAGTAGATAGAGAGGAACGTCCGGATATTGACCATATATACATGAATGTTTGTCAGGCACTTACAGGACATGGTGGCTGGCCGCTGACAATTTTCATGTCTCCTGATAAAAAACCATTCTTTGCAGGAACTTACTTTCCCAAAAACAACAGAATGGGAATGCCTGGCTTGCTTACGGTTTTAGAAAGCGTACATGACGCGTGGGTCAGCAATCGGGATATCTTAACAAGATCAAGCGAACAGATACTTAATGCTTTAAGCGACCGGAATGACATTTTGGAACCCGACTCCGAAGAAGAGCTGTCCGAAGATATTTTTTATGAAGCGTTCTCCGAATTTAAATATGATTTTGACAATAATTATGGAGGCTTCGGAAGTGCACCGAAATTCCCCACACCGCATAATTTGTTTTTTCTACTCCGCTATTGGTACAATACCAAAGATGAATATGCTTTGAAGATGGTTGAAAAAACTCTGGAATCTATGCATAAGGGTGGAATATATGATCACATTGGCTTTGGGTTTAGCCGTTATTCAACTGACAGGAAATGGCTGATTCCCCATTTTGAAAAAATGCTTTATGACAACGCTCTTCTAGCCATAGCATATTTGGAAGTATATCAGGCAACAAAAAAAAGTGAATATGCTGATATAGCAAAAGAAATCTTTACCTATGTTTTAAGAGACATGACCTCTAATGAAGGGGGATTTTACTCCGCTGAGGATGCTGATTCTGAAGGTGAAGAAGGAAAATTCTATATTTGGTCTGCTAATGAAGTAAAAACCGTTCTTGGCAACAAGGATGGCGAAAAATATTGTAAATTATATGACATAACTGCACATGGCAATTTTGAAGGATTTAATATACCAAATTTAATCAAGGGAAACATTGCGCAAGAAGATGATGGATTTATAGAGGAGTGCAGAAAAAAACTGTTTGAATTCAGAGAAAAAAGAGTACACCCCTATAAAGACGATAAAATCCTCACTTCATGGAATGGGCTGATGATTGCAGCTATGGCATTTGGCGGAAGAGTTTTGGGTGTAGACAAATATACAAAAGCCGCAGAAAAAGCCGTTGATTTCATATTCTCAAAGCTTATTTCAAGCGATGGAAGACTACTTGCACGTTATCGTGACGGAGATTCAGCTTTTCCTGCCTATGTTGACGATTATGCCTTTTTAATATGGGGGCTTATTGAACTCTATGAGACAACTTATAAGCCAATATACTTAAAACGGTCATTAAAACTTAATGACGACCTCATTAAGTACTTTTGGGACGAAACCAATGGTGGACTTTTTCATTATGGAAGTGACAGCGAGCAGTTAATAACAAGGCCAAAGGAAATCTATGATGGAGCAACACCTTCTGGTAATTCAGTTGCAACAATGAATTTCTTAAGGCTTGCCCGACTTACAGGACAGGCTGAATTGGAAGAAAAAGCCTATAACCAGTTTGCCACATTTGGAAGAAGTATCGAACGCTTTGCGAGGGGACATTCATTTTTCCTGTCTGCACTGCTATTTGCAAAATCAAAATCAAAGGAAGTAGTAATTGTGGGCAATGAAAATTTGGAAGAAAGCAGCATGGTAAGCATTATCAGAGAAGACTTCCGGCCATTTACACTATCCATGTTCTATTCCAATAAGCATACAGATCTTATAGATCTTGCCCCATTTATCGAAAACTATAAGACAGTCGAGGGAAAAACAACAGCGTATGTCTGCGAAAACTTTGCATGCCAGGCACCAATTACAGATAACTCACTGTTTAGAAATGCTATTTCAAGTTAAATTTGAAGTATTTCAAAAATCTCAATATTATATGAAAACAAAAATTTATAAAACGCCTCTTCATATAAAAAATGCAAGAGGCGTTTTTTAATTTAAGTAATTGACAAAGCAAATATCAAAAACCAGCTAAGTTAAATGCTCTGACACTTTGATGGCAACATTTATCGCTCTACACGTATAACATTTTCAACCTTAATAACATCACTTTCACATTCTATATCAGCAATAGCCTTCATAACCGATTGTTCCTTTGCAGGATGTGTTACAAAAATCAGAGGAGCTACACCCTTTAGCCTATCCTTTTGTATAACCGATGCAATACTCACATCATATTTTCCAAACAATCCGGCAATTTTTGCAAGAACTCCGGGCTTGTCCTTCACTGTAAGCCTTATAAAGAATTCTGTTTCCCAGTCGTTGTTAAAGCTATAGTTTGGTTTACCGTCTCCATCATTATAAAAATTAATACCAGTATGCCTATCCCTGTTTTTCCATGCTGTTATTATGTCCGACACAATAGCACTTCCGGTTGGCAGGTCACCTGCACCTCTTCCATATAGCATTATATTGCCGACAGCGTCTCCCTTTATAAAAACAGCATTGAATGAATCCCGAATTGAAGCCAATGGATGGTCTAAAGGTATGAAAGTAGGATGGACCCGAACTTCTACCTTGTCATTGGTTCTCTTCGCAATTCCCAAAAGCTTGATTGTATAACCTAATTCTCTTCCATATACTATATCGTCTACAGATATTTTTGTTATACCCTCTCTATAAATATTATCAATACTTACCCTAGAATGAAATGCCATTGATGCCATTATGGACAATTTGTACATTGCATCAAATCCCTCAATATCTGATGTAGGGTCTGGCTCAGCATACCCCAATTCCTGGGCCTCTTTAAGTACATCTCCAAAATCCCGGCCTTCCTCAGACATTTTGGTAAATATATAATTTGTCGTACCATTAATTATTCCCATAATTTCTTTTATGTTATTTGCCTGGAGCGACTCACCAATCACCTTTATTACAGGGATACCACCTGCAACACTAGCCTCATAGTATAAACCTACTCCATTTTCTTCTGCCGCCTTCTGAAGTTCCGGCCAATGTCTTGCAATTAACTCCTTATTAGCTGTAACAACCGTCTTTTTATTTTTAAGACAAGACAGGATATATTGCTTAGCAGGCTCTACCCCACCCATAAATTCCGCCACTATTGAGATGTCCGGATTATTTATAATATCATCTATATTATCAGTTATTAAGGATTGATCTATTTCGACCTCCCTTTTCTTCTTGGAATTACGTACAAGTATTTTTTCTACTTTTAAATTAATTCCCTCACTTTTGGTAATTGAACTTCCATTATCCCTGATTATTCTATATGCACCGGTTCCCACGTTTCCAAAACCCAGGAATCCTACCTTGACTTCAAACATCAATAACGCCTCCCAATAATTAATGGTAAATTAATAGTGTGCTTTATTATATTTACCCAACTTTATTCCTCTCTAATCCGAAGGCTAAAGTTTTAGATATTCGTTTAATTATACAATTTCCTACCTTTATTTAGCAAGTAGATGATATAATAGATGTTGGCAAAAAGTTTAAATTTAACCACAAAAGTGGCATGTCAAACATATAAATGTTACAAGGAGAAATAACATGGGAAAATACTTTTATGATATCCATTGTCATGCAATAAATATGAGCCATCCGAATTTTCTTGCGTTTATAAAACGTTTTGAAGATCCACTTTTTCAAGATGCTGACAAATTCCTGAAAAAAAACAGGCTTAAAACTTTACTTGGAGTTAATTATGCATTATTTAATTTCCTATTCTTCAAAAAACTCAATAAGGAAAACTTGATGGCACTTTTAAGCAAAGCAGGCCTTGGAGATGTTACAGCCTACCCAAGAAATCTTCTCGCTGCAATGGAAAACGATGCTGCAAGCTTGTTTATGCTTATGGAAGAGTGTATTTTAAATCATGTTATGAAAAATGGGAAAATCATTATTGATGATAAAGAATATGACAAGGTGATTCTTACGCCGTTAATTATGGACTTTGGAAGCAAAACTGCATCATACAGAGACCTTCACTATAATAGGACACCTGTAAAAAAACCTGTTGTTGAACAAACGATTGATGTTTTGAATGGAATAAAAAACTATAATGAACAATCTACAAACAAACTATTTGAAATATATCCGTTTATGGGAATCAATCCAAAGAATTATGAATTAACTGAAATTGAGCACATGTTGGATATGTATTTCAGTGACTATAATGGAAGTCATGAAACCCTGTTATCCAACATGGGAGTTTTTGACGGCGATATGCATAATGTACGGAGCAACACTTTCGCTGGAATAAAAGTTTATCCGCTTATGGGCTTTGACCCCTGGCCAAATGACAGTAAAGAGCTTGAAAAAGTTGAGCTGATTTACAGCCGATGTATGGAGAAGAACATACCAATCACTTCTCACTGTAGTGACGAAGGATTTTCTATAGTTAGTCAGGAGGAATCAGAGAACTTTACCACACCTGCAAAATGGGACAAGGTATTGAATAAATATAATAAATTGAAATTGAACCTTGCCCACTTAGGGAAACAGGACAACTCTGTCCAATGGCAAAAAGGAGTCATTGAGCTTATTTTAAAATATGATAATGTCTATAGCGATATTTCGTATAGAGCAATTACCGATGATTTCTATAAAAACCTGAAGAGTGTATTGGAGAATCTCAAAGAGCCCTCTCATATAAATAAGTTAAAGGAAAGATTGTTATTTGGCTCAGACTTCATGATTAATCTACTTAAAATAGGCTCATATTGCGAATTTTATAATATATTTGTCTCAACTTCATACTTTGATTCAAATGAGAAAAACCTTTTTTGCTCAACAAATCCTGAACAATTTCTCTTTTCCTAAGGATTCAACAGTGTAAAAGTGAGGATATGAAAACGCATTAAAACATAATAATTATGTTTAAGACTGCTGAAAATTCCTCAAACAAAAAACTTTTCATAGCTTGAGACAGTGTTTTAATTATGGTATATAATTAGTGAGAAACATCTACATAATACATTTGAAAGGGGGCTCTATCATTGAATTATAAAAAAATCTCCGACTTTCCTCAGTATAGGAATAGGATTATAGGCTATTTCAACGCAAGGATTTTTCGTTTAGAAGATCTGAATGCAGAATTATTATATATTAAATTTGAGAAATGTTCTTTTGTAATACCCGATTTTCCTCCTGGTAACTTAGATCTATGGCTTAGATACCAAGCTCATATTTTTTTATTAGATGAATTGAAAAATAGGAGTGATATATTCTACAAGCTATATATTGAACTTATATATAATTTTAATCCTTTTTATAAAAAAGCAGAGTTTGAGCATTATAAAATACATTTTCCCGAGCAGCTTTTTTTTAATTTGGAATTTTCTACAGCCTCACTAAGGACTTTGGTATCTGAAGCAGGATATCCAAACAGAGTGCTATGCTATTGTTTTAAATATCTTTTAACGGAATGGCCCTCAATAAGGATAGCAAATGAGCTGAGCACTTCACAATTAGATGAAGCACTGGATTTATTAAAAAAAGAATACTCAGAAGAATCAGGAATACATAAGCTTTTTATTGACTACATGTTTCTGCCGCTGCGAAAATCACTAAATTCAACATTAAATGATTGCATCCAACAATATGGAAGTGATAATGAAAGCTTTTTACAGATTACCAAGCATATTTTGAATACCAGAATCGGTTCAACAAAACTAGAAGACTACTTTGGAGCAAAAGAACATCCAAAGCGGGCTCATATGGTATCAGTATGGTGCGAAAGGGTCAAAAAAACTCTCATAAGAAAAACGGTCGCTTTTTTAAAAGACCAGCGATATTACATAAAAGCATAATAGGAGGTGGATTATAAATGAATATTACTAAAAAAACTTGCCCTGAACCTTCCGTAATCAAAAAATACTACACTATGGAGCTTGAAGAGAATGAACTCAACGAGATCGAAGAACATTTTTCACATTGCACAGAGTGTCTAATAAATTATTCTTACTATGAAGAGTTTATAGAGCAAATAACACTATCTGCTGCTGTACAAAAGGAGCTTTGGTCAAATTCAAATGCTGATAGCTTTACAGTTGCTGTTGCCGAAGGTTATAATGATACAGTAACTTCAGAAATCAAATCAAAGGATGGGAAGTATATTCTTAAACTAATTCCCTACATTGATGAAAGTCATAAGGCACTGCTTGCTATTGAACTGGCAAATGTTAGTATACAAGGATCAATAAGAGTAGACTTAATAGATTCTACAGGCTCTGTTTTGATAGGTATTCAGCAAATTAGTGATGAAAATCAGGTTTGTTTTGAGGTTGACTCCAATATTAATCTTAGAAATATTATAATAACTAATAACTAATACTTAAAAACTGCTCCTATGCTTAAGTGAGGTATAAAATGTACGTATATGCCCTATTTGATAATGAATCTTCTGAATTAGTAACAATACATTTTTTAAATGCTGCTTCAAACAAACTTTTGGAATTATACATGCAAAGTTTTCATTCACCAAAGGTTAGGGAGTCTGCCAAAAACGGGATCGAATGTGCTTATGAAATAATATTCTCGGGAGAGATAGAGAAGTATATTCAAAAAGCACCTATATCCATTACTCCTAAAGACTTCAAACAACAAGTCGACGGAAGTAGTGCAGGTTTGGCATATGCTGTGGCATTCGCAGTTGCCCTTAAATCTCGTAATATAATTGATACTTCTTTTGATATACCCGAAAAAATTGCAGCAACAGGCGAATTGGATAATCATGGTAACGTTACAAAAGTAAAACACTTGAAAGAGAAGATTATTGCAGCAATAAAAGAAAATGTCAGCTTGTTACTTTATCCAAGCGAAAATTATGCTGAATTATCACTTCTTAGGGAATCGGATATTGAATTAGATAATTCCATTAAAGACAGCGGCATATCTCTAAAACATGTTTCAAACCTTAAACAGGCTTTTTGCGAAATAGGAATATTTCCATATACTTCACTGACAATAAATACTGTAACAAATAATGAAAAATACGTTAGCTTTGATATTTCATTGAGTAATGAGTCCAAAATCGAGTTTTCAAGTTTCAATCTGATATTAATGTATGATTCATCAAAGCTAAAACTTGCGAATATTCTTGAAGGTGCTGTAATCAAAGACAGTAAATATCTAGAATTTATTTCTCAGGAAAAAATCCACAAAAAGTTTATATTAACTTTAAATTTAAAAAAGGAAACTTTACATGTTTTAAAAAACAATTCTACTCTTATAAAGATAAATTTTACAGCTATTGACAACTTGAAAAAATGCACCTCAGATCTATTGGAATTTTGTGAAGATGAGTGCAGTATCAATGACTTCCCATGTAAGAATACAGGGGGATTTATTCTTAAGAACTCAGATATTTCTTTATTGTCTGAAAAAGGGTCATCACAGCTTAATCCCCTTAATCAAAGAGAAAAAGCGAATGAGCTATCCGTTACATCTTTTTTTAAAAACAAAAAGAAGTTACTTATTGCAGCAGGGGCTACCGCACTTATTATTTTTTCGTGTTATGCTTATGCTGCAAATTTTAAAAATTCGCCACACAGTCCAAATGTAATAGGACCAATATATGAGCCCACACCAACAAAAAATCTTAACCACACTACAACAGAAACTCCAAAACCGCTTTCCAATTATACACCTGAAAAACCTACAGCGGTTAATTCTCTATTACCTACACCGCAGCCTACAAATCTCCCACAGCTTTCCAGCACACTGTTAACTCCCCCTATAGTAGCCACTAAAACCACACCATCAATTACTGAGGGTTCAAATATTATTGAAGCTCCAACAACTACTTCCAAGCCAAGCAATAAGGGTATATTGGCAAATACACCAGTGCCCGTGCTAATGCCTATACAAATAGAAGAAGTGATGGATACTGCCAATTGGAAAAGTAAATGTGAATATTCCAGTGTTGATATCAGTAATGATGAAGATCGTAATTCCTTAGCAATCAATTACGACATAAAAGGAAGTGGTCGTGTAAGGGTAATAACAGAAACGGATGTTTTCAGAAACTTACCTGTTGGCTATAAGAAGCTTAAATTTAGTTATAGATGCTCCTCTGAAATTACCTCACAAGACTATGTACTAATAAAAATACAATGCAACAATAAGACTAGACAATTCCCTCTTGGAAGTACAGAAAATATTTCAAAAGAAAACAAGTGGTTCCAAAAAGTCATAGAAGATTTAGAAATAAACAAAATTACTGCCATTGAAGTTTTTATTGGAACATTAGGAACTGATAATGCTGATTCTGCCATTGACAGAGGAAGAATACTACTCAATGACGTAATTGTTTCTCCATAAAAAGCACCGGCTAAAAAGCTGCCGGGTGCTAGGCATGAGAAACAAATTAAAAGCAATTGTTTACTTCTTCTGCAAATCCATTATTCTAACACACATGGAAAAAAATTCAGCACGTGTGATACTATTATCCGGTCTTATAGTCTCATCTTCGTAGCCCCTGATTAATTTCTTGTCAATTGCTCTATCCAAAGGTCCAATTGCCCATTTAGCTACCTTGTTAAAATCCTTATATTTATTAATATTTCGAGGTATAAAACTTCCTACATCATCTCCTACTACACCATTTAAGCGATCCATTGTTTTAACAAGCACTATTGCTGCTTGCGTCCTTGTAAGGTTTGCATTTCCCCTGAATGTATTATCTTCCTTAACGCCTACCATTATTCCAAAATCAAATACAACACCTACATAAGGCTTTGCCCACTTAGGTATTTCATCTTTATCATTGAAACATAATTCTGGATTTTTGGCTGGTTCAACATTCAAAAGCTTTGTTAAGATTATTGCAGCTTCCTTTCGCGTTATAGTATTATCAGGCCTAATGGTACCATCTTCATAGCCATTAATATATCCTTTTTCACATAACTTAATTACATCTGCCTCTGCCCAATGCCCTTTTATGTCAACAAATCTAGCGTTAGGTATCTCAGGTGTCGGTTCTAGTACTTCTATAGGAGTTGGCGTTGGGGTAATTACAGCCAATGTATTTGTCGGAACAATTGTGGTCGCAACTACAATTTCATTTCCATCAACAATAGGGTTATCCCTTGATGGGTATTTAATCGCTGGAGTTGGTGTCGGTGTTGATGTTGGTGTTGATGTTGGTGTTGGTGTTGGCGTTGGTGTTGATGTTGGTGTTGATGTTGGTGTTGATGTTGATGTTGGTGTTGATGTTGGTGTTGATGTTGGTGTTGATGTTGGTGTTGATGTTGGTGTTGATGTTGGTGTTGATGTTGGTGTTGATGTTGGTGTTGATGCTGGTGTTGATGTTGGTGAACAAACAGTAATTTTTCCAATGCTAAATACATCAGTTATTCTATTTATAAATTCTCCATCAAAAGAACCCATTCCTAAAGATTCTGCTTTTATCTCGTAAGTTCCAGGAGGTACATCTTCTTTTATCCTGAATCCTATTTCTGTAATCACACCACCATCTTCTATAAAATTCTTATTTATTTGTTTAGTACCTATAAAACTATAATAACCGGACTCGTCAGAGTTAGCAACAACTATATCTGTTTGCAGGAAACTTGCTTCTTCAAACAAATTGCTATCATAACGCAAAACAAATCCAAAGTAACTTATTCCATTTGAAGGCACTTCCAAATTTGGGGGTTCTTTTAAAAATCGTACAGGTATTTTTACCACATCACCTTTTTGCCCGGAACCAGATCCAATAGATACATTGACCGTCTCGCTAATGCCACCTTCATTTGATTCTGTTGGAAAATCTTCAATGTACCCTTGTACATATTTAATAATGTAGCCTAGATCTATAACATCAACAAATCCATTTTTGTCAACATCCGCAGCAATTGAACTGCTTTTTAATGGCAAAGATGGAATATCCCTATTAATGTAATCTCGTAGCATTGCTGCTTCATTCATTTTGACAAGTGTATCAGCATTAATATCTCCAAGTATCATTGGTGATATTGTTATTTCTCCACTAGTGTACACATCATTAATTCTATTTATATATTCACTATCACTATCAAAAGAACCCATCCCTAAAGATTCTGCCTCTATTTTATAAGTTCCAAGAGGTGCGTCATCCTTTATCCTAAATTCTATATTTAAAACTACCCCATCATTTTTTTCTATAAAATCTGCGTCAATAATTTTATCACATAAAAAATTTATGTATCCATTGTTTTTATTATTATAGAACACATCAATAGTTTTATTAACACTTACCAAATCAAATACATTACTGTCATAGCTTAATGAAAAACCAAAAGTACTTATCCCCTCTGAAGGTACTTCTCCTTTTTGAAATTGTATTGGTATAATTACAATATCGCCATTTCGTCCGTAAACAGAAGAGGCTATAGATACATTAACTTCCTCATCAATAGGCTCTTGCTCTACCGGAAATTCACCAACTTCTCCAATCATATGTTTCTTTATATAATAATAATCTATTGAATCCACTAATCCATCTTTGTTTACATCTGCAGCGAGCAAACCTTTCGCTGATAAATCTATTTCTCCAATAAGATAGTCTTTCAGCATTGCATAATCATTAGCCCGAACATACAAATCTTCATTTACGTCGCCACTTATTACTGAAGTCTGCGGGATTGGCGTGTCACTTTCTGAATCTGAAAAAACAACATTCTCAATACTATCAACTTTTCCTGCACTTTGGAAACACATTGTTGTCTGAAGTACTACTAATATGCATAAAAGAACAGACAGAAACTTTCTAACCCTTGATAAGAATTTCATTAATGCTCTCCCCCATCACCTAAGTTATCCTAAATATCACATTAAAACTGTATTGTTATCATAATAAGTTTTATCAATTTAAGGTAACCAAGTATTTCTAATTATTGAAATTTTATTTTCATTATATTATTTCTTTATGTTAATTTCAACACTCTGTAAGCTGACAGCAATTACATTAAGTAAATAGGGTTAATTGCAGTAAGACTTTTTTAGTGGCAGAAATTTTACATTACATATTTTATATATAACTTCTGTTCAGTTTTGATATAATTCTCTTCCTTGACAAATTGGCTACTTTGCAATATTGCATTTACTATGAATCCAGCCAACGTCTCAATATTATCTTTACTATATTCTATAACTACATTTGCACAATAATCATTTACCTTAGGATAGCTGCCTTTTTCACTTTCACAAATATTCTTTGATCCTTTTTCTTTAATATCCTCCTCAAAAGTTGAAGAAAAAATATTACTAATAGCATCTTTAAATCTCATTTTTTCAATCAATTGTTTAATTTTTTGAATTTGGTCGTCTGTCAAACCGTAATTATCAACCAATCCTTTAATACATCCATTACAATAATCGGCACTTAGAATATTTCTCATTTCCAGCTCCCTGCACAATATTTTTGATATCTTATTAATATTCTTTCCCCTAGGCAGCCCGTTAGAATTTACCCAATTACTAATTGTTGCAGGAGTAACGTTTAAGCATTCCGCCAAATCAATATCTCTATAGTTTAAGTCCTGTTTTATTTTTTCAAGCAAAAAGCTAAATCGATTTGTTTTCCTTATCATTTTTAATTACCTCCTGTTATATATTTAAAATTTGCTTTCAAAAATTTATGAATCTTGTCCTCCCCTTTATTTTAATTTTGAATTTTAGCATAGTCTCATACTTAAAATTATTTTTAAATTGCTTGAGATGCTTTAAAGGGTTTGAGATATAATAATTGTTTTTATTAAAAATTAATGCTTTAGTTATTCTTGAATTCTTTTACCAGTGCTTTTAATGTATTTTCATTTACGATTCATTATTGGCTTATTAATTTATAGAATAATAAATTTCAATAAAAAAATAAATTTCAACAAACACGAACCTGCTATTCATCAGGTTATCAACATAAATTAGACTTAAATATTTAATTAAAATTTAAGTAATAAAAATTGTTTTATTGTATAGTAAATCTATCAAGATAATTACGGGGAGGAATTTATTATGAAACATTTTAAGAATCGTTTATTAAGGTTTATGGTTTTACCAACATTATGTTTATCACTACTAACACCACAAGTAAATGTTATGGCAGAAGATTCAATTTTGTATGGTGATGTAACTGCTGATAGTAAAGTAGATTCTGCTGACTATACAAAGCTTAGGTCATATCTAATAAGAAATATATCTAGTTTACCAAACCCACAAGCTGCTGATGTTAACCTGGATGGTAAAATTGATTCTGCGGACTTTACTTTACTACGTAAATATCTTTTAAAAGAAATTGCCTCTCTTCCATATGTTAGAAAAACATTAGATGTGCCTCTTTGTATACAAGAAACAAATTGTTGGTGCTGGGCTGCCACAACACAAGCAATAATAGCTTATTATACAGACTCAATGCCTAGTCAAGAATCCATTGTAAGGAATACTTTAAAAATACCCAATGATCAGCCACTAAGTTATTATAATCTTAATCGTCCAGTAGAGGATATAGAGGATCTAATTTCTTTAGAATTCAATGGTATTTCTGGACATCTTGTTGATATTAACCTCGACTGGTATGATCTCAAAAAAGAAATTGATGCAGGTCGACCAATTAAGGCAACTATAGAAAATGATCCTCCAACTTCCATGGCACATTGCGTACTTATTTATGGATATATCGATTCACCCGAACTTCAAAAAGTTTTATATATGGATCCGGATCAATGGAATGGAGGTAAAAGAGAATCAACTAGAGAAGATTTCTATAGAAGATGGACATGTTGGGCTATTGCAGGTATTTCAAAAAAATAACAACCGAATTAATCCACTTTAAGAAGCAAAATAGATGGTGCAGCCTCTGCACCATCTATTTTATTTTAATAAAAAATTCTCTCTGCTATTAGGACTGGCTTACTTTCCTGGTTCAATCCCCCACTTTAAGTCACCAGAAATATAACCTGTTACATATTTCCAATCGTACAATTCTCCTATATCGGGAGAATTGTATGAATAATCATCCTCCTGCTTGTAGATTGACCAGTCCTCTTTGTGAAACCACACAACAACTTCGGTAGATTTTCCCGGGTCCAGTTGACCGCTTTTAAAGCCTATTTCAAGGTAATAATCAGCTTTTTCAACAGGTTTACTCATTTTAACAAACCTGTAAGTAATGTTCGATTTATCATCTTGAGCCCAGCAGCCTAAGGCCTGCCCTTTCTCACCGTCAATCGTATAATAGTATCTTATAGCTATATCCTTTAAGTTTATTGTTGTACTTCCGGTGTTAACAACATTAAAAACATCATTAACCTGAATAAAAACATTATCTACTTTCCTGGATGCATTATAATATTGTACCTTTATTGAACCTGCAGATGAATCAGGTATTTTGGCGTCTGCAGCTCCTTTACTTGTAGATGCACCGGGCATTTTTGTATTCGCAGGTCTAATACCCGTAGATACATTTGGAATTTTTGTACTAGCAGGCCTTATATTCGTGGATACACTAGGCGCTTTTGCATCAGTATTCTCTATACCCGCAGATACAGGAGCAGGTGTAGGCGTTGTTGCTGTTTCCTTTTCAGAAGTTGACTTAACTGCTGATGTCACTTTTTCAGTAGATTGCACAGCCGGTGAACTCAAATGCTCTTTAACAGTATTTGGCCCGTTCATTCCGATCTTTTCCAAAAGCGCCGATAAACTCGATGTTTTTGCTTCATCCAGGGTCAAATTAATCCCTTCACTTTGAGCTTTCTCAAATATTAGCTGCCGCCCTGTCGATAAACCATTTTTTAATGCCTGTTTCTTCATTTCCGGTTCAACTTTGACTACATTTAAAGTGTATTCCTTATTAAATCCAACATCATCGATAGCTTTTAGCGAGGTCAATAATTGATTCAACTTAAGTTCATTTCTTTCTTTCCCATCCTTGTAATCACTGCTTTCTGGGTTCAAGGATGCTGAAAGCATGATTACATTGTTTTTATTTGAACTCAGGATACCCTTTTCCTCAGACTCATCAATTACTTTTTCAACCGCTTCTTTGATGTGCAGTTTTTTTAACGAGAGAACTTTGGTCAAATTTTCGGCATCAGAATTTAACGGTAAGACCTTTTGAACAATATTTGCATCATCTATTAAAAACTCAATACTAGGATTGATGTCCATATCAACCAAAGCATAGCTGGCATTTACCATACTTAACCTTGTGTTTTGTATAATATAAGACGCTATAAAAACAACCAGCAGAACAGCCGCCACCCCAATTAACTTCATCTTTCTTACTTCAGGTCTTATCACATCTCTTTTCCTAAAACTAACCTGCTGCCCTAGAAAAATTTCAGGCTTTTTTTTCACACGTACAAGATCAAAGTCACTAGTCATAACTAAAACTTCATTTTTATATACTTCCATTACAGTTCCAATAATCATACTCCCCCACCATCCTCTGTTAACTGAAGGTAACTCTTAATGACATCAAGGCCGCTATTTATTATTAGACTGACGGCAATTATGAATTTTCTATTTCTTTCTACTGTTACATGATGTACATCAACCAATTTCATTAAATCAGTCATTGGTATATTCTTTGATTTATTTAATTTATAGTATAGCTCAGTATCGTTAGCTATTATTTTTGCTATTCTGATGCATAGTCTTTTGGAGTCCTTATGTTTTGGTATACTCTTCGCCAAATTTTCGAGGGTTATTCCGAATGTGGCCAGCTTTTCCTTAAAAAAAATAATTTCCTCCTTTATTTCAATATTATCAAACCTTCCTACAAAGTATTCAGGCATATACTTTTCTTTAAAGTCCTCGTTTGACTCACATTCGAAGTAGGTAAAAGGAAACACATTCTTATTTTTCCGATTTTTTCTTATATAGTCTATGATTCTCCGATTTATAACAAGGTCGCTAAATCCTAAAAAGCTCTTGTTTTTGCCTATATCAAAACAATTTATAGCTTCATCAAAAGCCATAAGCGCTATACTATATTCTTCACTGTTTTCAATATCAACGTATTTTCCGGTTATTCTGGCAACTGTTTTTAAAATAAAAGGAGTATAATCACTTATAAATTCTTCTTTTAAAAACCAATCTCCATTTTGTATTCTCTTTACTATGTCATTTGTAGAATCGTAATCGGATTTCAGCATTTTAAAAATACTTAATTTTGCCAATTTGATATCCTCCCCCTATATATATTTCGATAATACACTAAATTTTCTGTATAGGTAAGTTATTAAAATTAAAATACTTTCTCACCTACTTAAAGGAAAAATACTTAACGAATTTTATAAGAGGAGGGTTGTTTAAAAATATTTATTAAAAAAAGATTCAAGGGTATTCTAAATTTTTGTTTGGAGGTTGTATAATGTTTAAAAAGTATTTTATTAGGAGACAAGCATTTTTATTTTCATTCGTTTTACTTATTGTTTCACTCTTCGGCAATGTCAATGTATTTGCATCCGTTGCAAAAACAGGCATGAGAGACATTACTGCATTAGAGCTTACAAAAGATATGAGACTTGGTTGGAGTTTAGGTAACACAATGGACGCTTATTATAGTGCAGCAAGCGGATTAGCAACAGAGACCTGTTGGGGAAATCCAAAAACAACCAAGGCAATGATTGATAAGGTAAAGGAAGCTGGTTTTAATACTGTGAGAATACCTATAACTTGGGCAGGCCATTTTGGCTCAGCTCCAAACTATACAATAGATTCAGCATGGCTGAGCAGAGTAGAAGAAATAGTAAATTATGTTCTTGACAATGATATGTATGCTATTATTAACCTTCATCATGAAGAGAATACATGGCTCGTACCTACTTATGCAAACCAAGAGGTAGCAACAGCACAGATTACAAAACTTTGGGAACAAATTGCAACTCGTTTCAAAGATTACAGTGACTATTTAATTTTTGAAGCAATGAATGAACCTAGAGTTGTTGGAGGTTCAGCTGAATGGACAGGTGGAACAGCCGAAAACCGCGCTGTAATTAACAGCTTGAGTTTAGCTGCTGTTAACACTATTAGAGCTACTGGCGGAAATAATGAGAAGAGATTCTTAATGGTGCCTACACATGCTGCATGTTCATTAACCGATGCAGTAAACGACTTAGTTATCCCAAATAATGACAGCAAAATAATCGTGTCCTTACATATGTACTCACCATATTACTTTGCTATGGTTTCAAATAGTACACCTACTTGGGGAACTGACTCTGATAAATCTTCCCTTTCATATGAATTAGATGCTGTTTACAATAAATTCATTAAAAATGGAAGAGCTGTAGTTATTGGCGAGTTTGGCTCAATTGATAAAA
This sequence comes from Acetivibrio cellulolyticus CD2, assembly GCF_000179595.2. Classification (NCBI taxonomy): domain Bacteria; kingdom Bacillati; phylum Bacillota; class Clostridia; order Acetivibrionales; family Acetivibrionaceae; genus Acetivibrio; species Acetivibrio cellulolyticus. The sequence goes on from NZ_JH556657.1 coordinate 887,944, forward strand.
GTAATTTATCTTCCAGAGTAACTCATGCACAATATTATGCTCAAGAAGCAACAAAAAGAGGTATCCCTGTTTGTTGGTGGGATAATGGATATTATGGTCCAGGTAAGGATAATTCATATGCTTTATTAAACAGAAGTTCCCTTACATGGTATTACCCTGAAATTGTTCAAGCACTTGTTAAGGGATCTGGATATACAGTTTCAAATACACCTACATCTACATACACAGCAACTCCTACATCTACTCCTACAAAAGCTCCTACAGCCACTCCAACAAAAACATCCTCATATCCTGTTACATATGGTGATGTTGATGGAAATGGAAGTGTTAATTCTCTTGACTTTGCTTATTTAAGACAATATTTATTGGGAAGTATTAAGGTATTCCCTGGTGCTAACGGATCAGCAGCTGCTGATGTTGACGGAAGCGGAAGTGTTAATTCTCTTGACTTCGCTTATATGAGACAATATTTATTGGGAATTATCAAAGTATTCCCTGCTGAGGGAATTGTCGTTGTATCTCCAACACCTAATTCCGGTAATCCTAGCATTTTATATAACGGAAGATTCAGCACTTCAGACCCAGCAGGACCGATTTGTGCTTGGTCCGGATCTAATGCTGAACTGAATTTTTATGGAAAAGAAGCAAGTGTTACTATAAAATCTTCTGGAGACAACTTCTTCCAAGCTTTTGTAGATGGTGTTGCTCAAACTCCTTTTGAGGTTAACGCAACTACATCAACAGTTAAACTTGCAAGTGGTCTTACAGAAGGACAACACAAGCTTGTTTTGTGGAAAAGAACAGAAGCTTCACAAGGTGAAGCACAGTTCCTTGGCTTCAATTTCGGTTCAGGAAAACTCCTTGCTGCGCCGGATGCTTTGGAAAGGAAAATAGAATTTATTGGAGACTCCATCACATGTGGTTACGGAAATGAAGGAACAAGCAACGCCGAGCATTTTACCCCTAAAAACGAGAACAGTTATTTGAGCTATGCAGCCATTACAGCACGTAATTTGGATGCAAGTTCAAATATCATTTCCTGGTCAGGAATAGGAGCTTGTCAGAATTACGGCGGTCAAGCAGGACCTATTATGGGTGAACGATATCTGTATACACTTCCATATAGCAATGTTGAATGGGATTTTAAAAACTATGTACCTCAGGTAGTCGTTGTCAACCTTGGTACAAACGATTACTCAACTTCAACCCCTGATAAAACAAAATTTGTAACAGCATATCAAAACATAATTACAAAAGTCCGTTCCAACTATCCAAATGCACATATATTCTGCGCTGTTGGACCTATGCTTTGGGGAACAGGCTTGGATTCATGCCGTACTAATGTTAAAGAGGTTGTAAGTTCGTTTACTTCAAATGGAGATTCAAAAGTATATTTTATTGAATTCCCTCAACAAGATGGAGGAAGTAACGGATACGGTGAAGATTGGCATCCAAGTCTTAAAACTCACAATATAATGGCAGACCAGCTTACAAAAGAAATACAGAGCAAGCTTGGCTGGTAAAATCACTGTTAATAACATACAGTTGCCATGACATAAGCTTTCGAAAAAATATATTGTTCCACATAAAAGCCTTCACGCAAATAAAGCATGAAGGCTTTTTAAGTCCTATTAATTAAAGCTAGAACAGCAGTCGAACTTAGAGTTATACTTAAACTTCACCAAGTCAAATCAGCTTATTTTTGAAAGCAAAGCTTGCCAATTGATTTCTATCACTCAAATCCAATTTTGCTAAAATTTCAGATATAATATTCTTTGTCCTTCCAAAACTGAGACAAAGTTTCGATGCAATTTCCTTATTACTCATTCCCTCAGCAATCATTCGTATTATCTCTACCTCACGCTCTTTAAGGTCAATACTTATGGGATTATCGTTCTTTTCAGCGGATTCATCAGCATCGTTTATCTTCTTGACAACAGAGCCAAAAGGCGACCTGCTGAAGATACTGAAACCTCTGGATGCATTTTTTACAGCCTGAATCAACTCCTCAGGAGTTATGTCTTTTAATATGTATCCATCGGCACCATTCTTTAGAGCCTCATACACATTCTGATCATCCTCAAATGTAGTCAGAATAAGTACTTTTATTTCAGGGTATTTCTCCTTTATCATTCTGGTTCCTTCAATACCATCGCAAACAGGCATTTTGATATCCATTAAAACAATATCCGGTTTGCTGCTTGAGCATATCTCAAGCGCCTCTCTGCCATTAGAAGCACACCCGATAACCTTCAAATCATGGTCATTTTCAATTATGCTTTTTAGGCTCTCGCTCAAAAGCTTTTGGTCATCAACGATTGCTACCCTTATCATAAAAATCCCCCAAATTTAATTACTATTTTCTCTTTATATCTTTTATATCTTTTATATCTTTTATATGTTTTATATGTTTTAGGTCTCCTATATCCTGTATTCCTTGTATCCCCTCTATTTCCTCTATTTTATTTTTTATTAATCCCTTTTTATTTAGCTGCTTTTTAACCAGTTCTGTCATTTTTACCTCATTTATTTTTTGCTCTTCAACAATTGACTGTTTAATATTTTTTAAATCTTTTATATCCAGGTTTTTAATATTTAAATCCTTTTCTAGTGACTTCTTCATTGCAACCATTTCTGCAATTTCCTCAGCATTTTTTCTCAAGCTGCTTTCCATTAATTCAATGTAAACAAACTCTACAAACATACCTGTTACAAACCATGTGGCAAACAAAAACAATGACGTCATACTTAAAATATTTGCAGCGTCAGAATAATACCATATCTTATACCCTGTTATCCATAGTAGTATAAACCCTGAAACAAATTCAAAAATTGTTATAGCTGAAGCATATAGTATTCCCCGCACCACCCAAGAGATATTGTGTTTCTTTGAGAAGTTATAGATTTGCTCAAGAAGTAAAACAGAGCACAAGGCATAAACCGGAAACATCCAGAGAGAGCACTGCCCATAAAAAGTATACCATGGAATGTCCCATATTCCATTTAAGTTCAGCTTGTCGTCAACCTTCCATTCTGCTTGAAATACGAGCTTAACTATCGGTATCATTCTTCCGACTTTTACGATAGTATACTGGCTTACTTCTGCAAAAACACCTATCATTCCATATATAATAAATCTTAGAAATGTAAAAGCAGCATTTTTGATAAGCATGTCCAATTTACCGCCCGGTTCGACTTCATACCCAAAGATTCTTTTTAACATAACCTCACCTCAAGCCTAATAGTATTAACCCACATCTTACCAATTAAATAATATTATACTTCTAGAGGAAGTTCAATATCTAATTTGAACCCTTTATCCTTTTCTGAAAAATACTTCACACTACCTTTTAGTTCATTTATTCTTTCCTCAATTCCCATCATACCAAAACCTTTCTTAACAGTAGAGCATCCAGCACCATCATCACAAATTGTAAGCTTAATTGCATTATTGATAAACCTCATATCAACAGATATATTCTTAGCCTTTCCATGCCTTACAGAGTTTGTCAACGCCTCCTGGCAGGCTTTAAACAATGTGTAGGAATAAGCAGGATTTCTATAATCGTATATTTTATCTACTGACAGTTCAATATTTACTCCAGATACGCTGAAATCTTCAATCAGCTTTTTTAAAGCTGTAATAAACTTGTTTACTTCCAGCTTCTCAGGTACAAGCCCATAAATTGAACGTTTCAGTTCCTTCATTCCTTCCCTTGCAGTACTTATCGCATCCACCAGTCTTTCCTCCGCTTTTTGAGGATTGTCCTTCATTTCCATTTTGGTCACCTCAAGAAGCTTTATCAAAAGCACCATGCTATGACCTAAAGTATCATGTACGTCCATAGCGAAGCGGTTTCTCTCCTTGGTAACTGCAAGTTCTTCAACTGTCTCTGCATGTTCTTCAAGTCTCTCAATCATTTTTTTAAGTTCAATATTCTTTTCATTTAATTCATTGGCAAGACTTTTATACTCACTATAAAGTTTCTCAAGTTCTTCAGTCCTCTGTGCCACCCTATCTTCCAGCGTCCTGTTCCACATTTTTATTTCATCACTGGATCTTTCAATTTCCTCAGAATACAGTTTGAGCCTGTGATAAAGCCTTGCATTTTCAACAGATACTCCTGCCTGGCCCGCAATCAGATTCAAAATACTTAAGTTATCATCGGAAAACAGTCCGCTTACCAGGCTGTTATCCAGATAAATAACTCCTATCATACTTCCCTTTGACATTATTGGCGCACACATAACCGATCGTATCTTATTTACAACTACACTAGACTCTATTTTAAAACTTTCATCCACCATTGCATCGGCAACAATCAAAGGTATTTTCTCATTTTCTACCTTTCGAATTATGCTTCTGCTTCCTTTAAATCCTTCGCTGTGAATTTCAGCTTTTGAAACATTTCTTAAAACAAAAACCTCCAGCTTGCGTTCCTGTTCTTCAGGGTATAAAAATAAAGCCCCTCTTTCCGCACCTACATGTTCAAGTACACTGTCCATTATCTTTTCCAAGAGCTCATCGAGATCAAGTATAGAGCTTAGATACCTACTGGTATTTAGTATGGTAGACAGCTTTCTTTCTGCATTAAACCTTGATATCGTATTAGTGGGAGTTGAAAATTCTTCATTTTTAGAATCAAGCATGAGTACACACTTTTTAATATATTCTTTTGAGTCTATTTCTTCAAAAATGGTCAACGCATTTCTAAAACTACGCTTAGCTTCCTCAGTAGATTTACATGTTGTAAGCAGTTTACCCAATTCATAATGGGCTTTTGCAGATTCATACTTTCTATCCAACCTGTTAGAATGCCAAATACTTTTTAGAAGCAGTTTTCTCGCTTTTTCTATCTGCCCTGCAATTGTAAAATACTTAGCCATATTTTTTAAAGCGGGTCCATAGTGATTTGGCCATGATTTTGTCTTTTTCAATGCTATTTTGCATAGAATATAAAGCTTTTTTCTATCTGGCAAAGTTAATGTATGCGCCTTATTGTGCTGCTCCATTTTCTTTAAGTAAGCTTCTGTCAAATATGTATATATGTTTACTGTATAATCTTTCAAAAACGAATTCTCTTCATTTATTTTTTTTGCCTTCTCAAGAAAGTTGATAGCACTCTCTGCATTGCCTGCTTCGAGTTCCAAATAACCTTTGCATATCAAAATGCAACAGTGTAAATATTTGTTTTTATATTCATCACATAGCCCCAATGCTTCATTTATATATGAGTTTGCTTTACCAAAGTTTCCATTTTCAATATAGCAAAATGACAGTTCTATATATCCTGATATCATTCCATATGTATTTTTTATCTTCGTGCTTAATTCAAGATATTCCTCATTATAATGAATACTTTTCTTATAATCGGAAGTATACCTGTAACCATAACCAAGTCCGCTTAAAACCATTCCAAGCTCCCACATATCCCCAATCTTTACAAACCCATCTTTGGCAGCTTCAAATTTCTTAATACTTTCACTGTGCATTCCCATCCATGAATAGCTAAAACCCAAGTATTGAAGACTCTGCGCAACGCCCCATTCATCTTTAATATCCTCCCTTAATGTAAGAGCTCTTCTTTGATATTTTTGAGCTCTCATAAAAAACGGAATAGTCATAAGGGCTGATGCATATGCGCTTGCACTTAATCCAAGTTCCTCAGTTCCCTTAAGTTTAGTTTCGGATAGGTTGAGCATTCTCAATATATTACACACAAGTTTGTTTGTATCACTCAAAATGTACATCCAGTTTAGTGTAAGATATGATCTGATAATCTCCCTATCTTCCTGTTTATATGTATATTGTTCCCCTCCTAAATAATTGCTTACTGTTAAGCTATGAAAAAGGTGTATAAGCAGCTCACCTGCCAGTCTGAATCCCCATTCAGCCTTTTTTCGAGGTACCCTCTCTCCTAAAAGGTTCAAGCCTATCGAAAGATTTTTTTCACATCCATCCCAATCTCCCCTCTTAAAACATGCAATTCCGATTTTCCTATAAACTCTTGCCTTGTTAATAGGCTCCGGTATAAAGGAGAGCTCATTTTTGAGCATTTCAATGGCTTCATCATTCTTCCCCATAGTAAGGTAAACATCTACAAGGCTTGAGCAGCATCCAAGCCATTGGGATGTACTTTGCCCATATCTTTTCTCGATCAAGTTTAAGGCAATATTATAATACTTGGCAGCCACCTCGTTTGCATATGAAAGCTTTGCCTTATCCGCTGCAGGAATTATATAATACAACAATTTTTCCTCATCGCCTGCTTCTGCATAATGGTGCACCAATTCAAACAGTACTTTTTCCATATCATCTATGCTTTCTTGCTCAATGACTTTAGCTACCTTAAGGTGAGTAGCATTTTTTTCACTTGGGTCAAGCTTTTGATAAAACACTTCCCTAATACGATCGTGCAAAAACAATACAGTTCCTTTCTCCTTGCCGTTTTCAAGGAACTGCATCGAGATCAATGCATCTATCATGTCGATATACTTATCCATATTTATATTTACCAACTTAAAAAGAAATGAAATATCAAATTCCTGTCCTATTACAGCCGCCTTACATAACAAATCAACCTGCTCATCCGAAAGATTATCTATTCTTTTTAAAATAACCTCTATCAAATTGTTTGATATTAATATGCTTTGAATCCTTTCCCTATCTATCTCCCAATAGCCGTTAGTGTTCAAAACGGCCTCATTTTCTACAAGTTCTCTAAGCAGATTAACAGTAAAAAAAGGATTGCCCTTTGTCCTATTGTAAATATACTGTGACAGTTCAACTTCGTTTTCTTCCTCTTCTCCAAGAATTCGTGATATAAGTCTATTCAATGCCTTCTCATTCAACGGTTTCAATTGTATATCAGTTAATGGATAGTTTTTAGCCTTTGCTTGAGATTTTATAACTTCCAAACCATGTTCAGGGTGTATTTCGTTGTCTCTGTAAGTCCCCAGTATAATTAAACGTTGTTTATACATACTGCTTATTATCTCATGTAATAGATTAAGACTGCTTTCATCTGCCCAATGAAGATCATCAAGAAAAAATACCATTACACTGTCATCTCCTGGAAGATTTAAAAAAAACCTCGTCAAAACCATTAAAAGCCTCTGACTTTCCCTCTCCGGTTCGAGCGAAAAAAACTTGCCTGATTCCCCAAGATATTTTTCTATATGCGGATTTAGTCCAACAAGGATTTCATTAAATCCTTCCGGCATTTCCAGCAGTTTTTCCATCTCAGCCTTCTGCCTTGCCGGTTCAGATTTTTCTACATATCTTATATACTCTTCAATTAAATCTTTGAAAAGCTGGTAAGGGGCTTTATTATTATGGTTAATGCACCTAACCTTGAAAAATACACCTTTTTGTTCAAATACAAATCTTGATATTTCTTCAACTATACTGCTCTTTCCAATACCAGCTTCCCCGCCAAGTAATATGACGCTGCCACTGCCATCCGTAGCTGCCTGAAAATTTTCTTTTATTATCTTCAGCTCGTTATCTCTTCCTACAACCCCTGCATTATACGTCAACTTTACCTTTATATCGCTCTTTCCCGGTATAAATTCATAATTTCCTTCCAGATACTTGTCAATATCATTTAACAGACCCGCTGCACTCTGATATCTCTGGTCAGGATCCTTAAACATAAGCTTTTTAATTATTTCACTAATAATTATAGGTATGCCTTTATCAAGCTTGTGCAGCTCAGTAGGTTCGAAAGCTACCTGCTGATGCAAAATTTTATTGATATCCTTACCCTTAAAGGGTGTTTCCCCCGAAATAAGGGTATAAAACACCACACCCAGGGAGTACAGATCACTTCTCTCATCAACCCGCCTGTTTAATATTCCGGTTGCCTCCGGTGACATATATCCAAAAGTACCAGCCACTTCATCATTTACGTTTAACTCACCGAATTCAAGAACATATGAAACGCCAAAATCTATTATCTTCACATTAGTTTTGCCATTTCTGTTTTCCAGGAATATATTACCTGGCTTTATATCTCTATGGATTATAGACTTTCTATGAACGTAGCATAAAGCATCTGCAAGCTGCCTCATTATATTAAGTGTCTCATTCAAACTTATCCCTTTTGCTCTTCGTAATCTTTCTTGAAGGCTCTCTCCTTCCAAAATCTCCGTAACCAGAAATGGTCTACTTTCATACTCCCCCATGTCAATTACTTTGATAATATTAGGATGATTGAATTTACTTACTATATCAACCTCTCTTTTAAACCTTATGATGTCATCTATATATTTTGTAGTTACATTACCCTTCATCATCTTTACAGCAACAAAGGCATCATTTTTGATATCTTTTGCCTTGAAAACACTGCTGGAAGTCCCCTCTCCCAATATGCCCAACAGTTTGTATCTGTTATTAACCATTTTACCTTCCAGCCTCATAATATCTCCCCCAGTAAACAAAATTTATCTTATTGAACTGTGCATCTTATTTGTTCCATCATATCTCTTCTCTCCAGAACTCAGTTACATACTTGATTATATCATTTGTTTTAACCACTCTGGCATATGGAAACCATTCCTTTGGAAACAGGTTAAGATAGCTCCTATTGGTAAACCGCTCATCTATAAGTAAAATAATTCCCTTATCTGTCTCCGATCTTATAACCCTGCCAGCTGCCTGCATAACCTTGTTCATTCCCGGAAACATATAAGCAAATTCAAACCCCTGACTGTTTCTTTCCTGAAAATAATCCCTGATAATATCCCTTTCCAGGCATACTTGAGGCAATCCAACACCTACAATAACAGTACCTATCAATCTATCACTCTTAAGGTCTATTCCCTCAGAGAAAATTCCACCCATCACACAAAAACCAATTGTAGTCTCAGATGGATCTGGAATAAAAAATCCAAGGAAATTCTCCCGCTCTTCTTCAGTCATTATATTGGACTGAACATGAACTTTAACATCAGGGTATTCTTTGCAGAAGACGTCATAGACATTGTTCATGTACTGATATGATGGAAAGAATATGAGATAATTCCCACATTTGCAATGTGTCAAATTCCTTATTGATTCAACTATATGCTTATAGCTTCTCTCCCTGTTTATATACCTTGTAGATATACTGTCTGCCACCAGAAGCTTTCTATTGTCAACACTAAAAGGTGATTCAATGCTCATTGTATAGTCATCAGTATTTCCTCCCAATATCCCTCTATAATAATCCAAAGGAATAAGAGTTGCAGAAAAAAAGATGCCACACTTTCCCTTTTTCAACGCTTCACCCAAAAGGTATGCTGGATCCAGGCAAAACAACTTAAGCTTGACATCGTCACCCTGCTTTTCTATATAGGTAACATATCTTTCATCATAGAGTTCACAAATCTTTATGCATATAAGTGCATCAAAATAGAGCTCTAAAAGTTCATCTCCCATTTTTGTATTTTCATTTTTTGCAAGATACTCCTCACATTCACTTACAAACTTCCTTAATATAGAATAAATATCCTTATCCCCTTCACTACTTACATAAAAGCCTTTTTCATTACACAGCTTCTTCATATTGAGCATGAATATATTTAACCTGCCAAGAACTTTTGATATTTTAGGACTTAGCTCCTTCATTTCATTCTTCATCTTAAGAACAGGCTTTTTGTAAAGTTCCGCCGAGTACATCTCTCTAGCCCGGTCAACCAAATTATGAGCCTCGTCAACCAAAAAAGTATAATCACCCTTTTCAGTAAAAAACCTTTTTAAATATACCCTTGGGTCAAAAACATAATTATAGTCGCAAATAACTGCATCCGCCCACAGAGTAAGGTCGAGTGAATATTCAAAAGGGCACACCCTATGCTTTCTCGAATACATTTCAATAGTGTCCCTCTTCAACTCATTTTCATGAGTCAATATATCCATAACCGCATCGTTAATCCTATCAAAGTGTCCTTTTGCAAACTCACAGTCTATAGGATTACAGCTGGGCTTTTCCTTGATACAAATTTTCTCTTTTGCGGTAAGGGTAACTGTTTTAAATTTAAGCCCCTTTGATCTCATTATTGAAAAAGCTTCTTCAGCTACACTTCTTGTAATAGTCTTTGCAGTCAGGTAGAATATTTTAGAGGTATGACCTTCACCCATCGCCTTTATGGCTGGGAAAAGCGTTGAAATAGTTTTTCCTGTTCCCGTAGGAGCCTTCACAAATATATTTTTACTTGAAGTTATCGTCTTATAAACAGCAACCGCAAGCTCCCTCTGACCCTTTCTATACACTTCAAAAGGAAATTTCATATTTTTTATGGATTGTTCTCTTTCTTCCTGCCAATCATATACGAGTTTTGCCCAACTATAGTAGGTTTGAATCAGCCCATCGAAGAATTCTTTCAACTGGAGAATAGTGAAAGTTCTGACTAAATATTTGATCTCTTCGGTATCCAAATGGCAATAGGTAAGTCTCACATTAATTTCTTCAATGTTATTTAAAGTTGCATATATATAAGCGTAGCACTTTGCCTGCGCCCAATGCACTTTACTGTAGTTTTCATCAATAGTCTCAAGTGGCGACATAGTACTCTTTATCTCGTCAATTACAACACCGTTACTGTCTTCAATAATTCCATCTGCACGACCTTCAATAGACAGTACAAATTCCTCATATTCAACATTATATTTAAGAGTAACTTCCGGTCTATAGTCTTCCTTCTGGGATTTTTGAATCTTTTTGTGAATTCTGGTTCCCTCTACAGCTCTATTGACACGAAAAAAGCTGCTGTCGATGTCACCCTCACGCAAAAGGAACTCTACCAAATTCCGGACAGATACCTTTATTTCCTTTTTATCCATATTCATAAGTATTCAACCTTTTATTAATTGACTGTATTCCTATTATAACCCAAGTATAGCTCAAATTAAATCAGGAAAAAAAACCTTATGAATGTAGCTCTGCCGGCTAAGAATCGAACTTTGCCGGCAGAATTTAAATCTAAATACTTTATGCCTGTGGTTTAAATGTTGCACAGTCTGTTTCCTGTGAAGTGTGTGCATTTTTGTGCTGGACTTCAATCATGTCAGCAGTACAGTGGTCGCCATTCATATAGAAGTAACAAGTATTTACTTCACACTTTATTCCCTCATTAGCGTGGCTCATTTTACTAGCTCTCATTATATTTTCCTCCCGTTTTTGAAGTGATTTGCCTGCAATAATATTTTTATAAAAAAGAGTTTTTTTGATACATCCACAAATTTCAAAAACTGATTGCAATTAACTATATTAATTACTTATAAGTTTACATCAACACCAAATTATTATATAATTGACTTAGAATTTGATTGTCAATCTATTCCTCCCAACATTCAATGTAGCAAACCTCACACAAAAATACAATTTAAAATCGGATAATTATTTCTAAAAATGGCGTTTTGAAAATTACTTATTTAATATTGACATAAGTCCATTAAATCAAGTTTTTTAAACGCCAATTATTAAGTTTATCGCCTTCTAATGCTGTATATGGCATTTTCGTATACTGTATTAAATAAATTTAAGAAAGGAAAATGAAGTATGAAAAAACTTATCAGCACATTTATAATCGCTGCAATTCTGTCAACTCTTCTTGTCGCTCCATCAGCAACTGTATCAGCGGCAGCAGGTTATAACTATGGAGAAGCACTCCAAAAAGCAATAATGTTCTATGAATTCCAAATGGCAGGCAAACTTCCCGACAATATGCGTACTAACTGGCGTGGAGATGCCTGTCTGGGTGACGGTTCGGATGCAGGTCTTGACCTTACAGGTGGTTGGTTTGATGCAGGAGATCATGTTAAATTTAATCTCCCTATGGCTTACACAACTGCAATGCTTGCGTGGGAAGTAATTGAGTACAAGGACGCATTTGAAAAATCTGGGCAACTTCAATACATGATGGATCAGATCAAATGGGCATCAGACTACTTTATTAAATGCCACCCATCAAAAGATGTATATTACTATCAGGTTGGTAACGGTGATGCTGACCACAGATGGTGGGTACCTGCCGAATGTATAGATCTTCAGGCAGCGAGACCTTCATACAAGGTAACTTCTGCTGCACCTGGTTCTACTGTTTGTGCAGAGACAGCTGCTGCTCTTGCAGCAACAGCTATTGTGTATAAGGACACAAATCCTGATTATGCTGAACTTTGCTTAAAGCACGCAGCAGAACTCTATAGTTTTGCTGAAACATCAAAAAGTGATGCCGGCTATATTGAAGCAATGAACTTCTATAGATCATGGAGCGGATGGTCCGATGAACTTTCGTGGGCTGGTACATTTCTCTATATGGCAACCGGAGATAAAACATATCTTGAAAAAGCTGAAGCAAATGTAGCTAATTGGGCCGTAGAAGAACGTACTACTGACATCGCTTACAAATGGGCACATTGTTGGGATGATGTTCACTTAGGAGCCGCACTTCTATTGCTAAAGATTACCGGTAAGGATTTATATAAAGATACTTTAGAAAGGCATCTTGATTTCTGGTCTGTTGGATATGGAGACGCTCGTATAACATACAGCCCTAAAGGTTTAGCACATCTCACTTCATGGGGTCCTTTAAGATATTCAACAACTACAGCTTTTCTTGCAGCTTTGTACTCAGACTACGAGGGCTGTTCTTCTGATAAAAAAGTTACATATATGAACTTTGCAAAACAGCAAGTTGATTACTGTCTCGGAAGTTCAGGAATGAGCTATGAAATCGGTTACGGAGATAAATATCCTCAACACCCTCACCACAGAACCGCTCAAAGTTCGTGGTGCGATAGCATGAATGTTCCTACATATCACAGACACACATTGGTTGGTGCTCTTGTTGGAGGTCCAAGTGCTGCAGATGCATACAGTGATATGGTATCAGATTATGTAACAAATGAGGTTGCATGTGACTACAATGCAGGTTTTGTTGGGGTTCTTGCAAAAATGTATGATGAGTATGGCGGAGACCCAATTGCAAACTTTAATGCGATAGAAAAGCCAACAAATGACGAAATTTATGTTCAGGCTACTGTAACAGGTGCAAATAAGGCAGAAATAAATGCAAAAGTATTCAACAAATCAGGTTGGCCTGCAAGAAATATAAAAACACTTTCATACAGATATTTTATGGACCTTTCAGAATATGTTTCTGCAGGATATGACCCTGATCAGATAACAACAGGTTTTAACTACACTGCTGCAACTTCAAAGAAAATATCAAAACCTATCGTTTATGATGAAGCCAAGAACATTTATTATGTTGAAGCTGACCTGACAGGAACCAATATTTTCCCAGGAAGCAACTCAGATCACCAGAAGGAAATTCAGATGTACATCCAGCCACCATCAGGCGCACCATGGGATAACACAAATGACTGGTCATATATAGGTGCTACAAAAAATAGTGCTGTAGTAGCCAACATACCTGTTTATGATGCCGGTAAATTTATTTTTGGAGTTGAGCCGGATGGAAGCACACCACAACCAAGCTCTACAGTAAAACCTGCCTCACCAACTCCTACAACCAAACCTGCTACACCTTCCCCGTCAAATGTACCTAGCCCAGGTACTACATCCTCTATCATTGTTGGAGATGTAGATTTATCAGGTACTTTTAATTCAATTGACATGGGAATTGTAAGACAACATCTTCTCGGAATGCCAACTATTATTAATACAAACAGCAAATCCAAAATGGTTGCAGATGTTGACGGAGTTGGCGGTGTTACTTCAATAGACCTGGCATATATGAGACAGCGTCTATTAGGAATGATAAGTAGGTTCCCTATACCAGACCTAATCAGCTAATTGCTAATTATCACCATGCTATAAAAGCCGATTCTTTAAAGGATCGGCTTTTATTTTGCCTCTTTCGAACGAAGTGAAGAGACGAAATCGAGCAGGGCTAAATGCCCCCGAGATTTATTTACCTGCATTCATCGCACGCATGGAATTTAGTACTGCCAACAATGCTACTCCAACATCAGCGAATACTGCCTCCCACATTGTTGCAATCCCAAAAGCTCCAAATATCAGCACTAAAGCTTTAATAGACAAAGCAAAAACAATGTTTTGCCATACTATGTTACGAGTTCTTCTTGCAATCTTAATTGCACTTAACAGCTTTGAAGGCTCATCAGTTAACAGAACAATATCTGCCGCTTCTATTGCTGCATCCGACCCCAATGCCCCCATTGCAATCCCTACATCAGCTCTTGCAATTACAGGCGCATCATTTATTCCATCACCTACATACAATATATTACCTTTAGTCAACCTATTCTTATAAAGGTCTTCAAACCTTTCAACCTTCTGGTCTGGAAGAAGTTCTGAATATACTCCATCCAATCCCAATTCCCTTCCAATTTTAGATGCTGTAGTGCTATTGTCGCCAGTAAGCATGATGGTTCTGCGTACTCCCATTTTCTTAAGTGCCTGCACTGTGTTTGAAGAGTCATCCTTTATCTCATCAGATATGACAATATACCCTGCATACTTACCTCCAACAGCAACATATATTATAGTTCCAATGTCATCAACTTTAGTCCATTCTATTTTCTCCATATCCATCAACTTCGAATTTCCAACCAGTATTTCTTTTGCCTCAGCACTCACCTTCAAGCCATAGCCTGGAATTTCCGTATAGTTTTCGATGCTTCCTTTGTCAATTTTAGTTTTGCATGCACTTATTATAGATACTGCAATTGGATGATTTGAAAAACTTTCTCCATATGCGGCAAACTTTAAAACCTCATCTTTTGAAAAACCGATCATTGGCTTAACTTCTGTGACTTTAAACACGCCTTTTGTCAAAGTACCTGTTTTATCAAACGCAACAGTGTCGATACTATTTAATGCTTCCAGGAAGTTGCCTCCCTTAATCAAAATACCATTTTTTGATGCACCGCCTATCCCTCCAAAGAATCCTAAAGGAATAGACACCACCAAAGCACATGGACATGACACTACCAGAAATACAAGCGCTCTATTTAGCCATTCTGCAAATGAAGCACCTCTTATTATCAATGGCGGAATTACTGCAAGTAATGCAGCTATTATAACAACTGCCGGTGTATAGTACCTCGCAAATTTTGTTATAAAGTTCTCTGTTGCAGCCTTTTTACTGCTGGCATTCTCTACCAGGTCAAGAATTTTTGATACGGTAGACTGTGCAAACTCCTTTGTTACCTCTACTGTAATAAGACCATTCTTGTTTATAACTCCTGATAGAATTTCACTTCCGGCTTCAACTTCAACCGGAAGTGATTCCCCTGTCAAAGCTGATGCATCTACTACAGATCTACCTTCAACAATCTTTCCATCTAAAGGTACCTTTTCTCCAGGCTTAACCACTATCAAATTACCTATATGAACTTCCTCCGGTGACACTTTTCTTATATCTCCATCTACCTTAAGGTTGGCATAGTCAGGTCTAATATCAAACAATGCCTTGATTGAATTTCTGGAGTGATTTACGGCCATGTCCTGGAATATCTCTCCTATCTGATAGAACAACATAACTGCAACCCCTTCAGGATACTCACCGATGGCAAAAGCCCCTATAGTTGCAATACTCATTAAAAAGTTTTCATCAAAAACCTGTCCTTTTACAATATTTTTATATGCCTTAACAACTACATCAAAACCCAAAATCAAGTAACTCGCAATAAACAGAAATAACTCCAACAAAAATGGAAGGTTAAATATCAGCGCCGTAAAAAATAATATTGCTCCTGCTGCAAACTTAATTGCTATCTTTTTGTTAACCCTCATGCTAAATGGACTTACAATTTTACTACCTTCTCCCGGCTCAACTACATTTATATCCACTTCAATATTCTTTACAACCTTTGCTACCGCAATAGATATTTCCCCTAAAAGACTTTCATTCTCTGCCTCAATGGTAAGTTTACTGGAGACAAAATCAACCGAAGCATTTTTAACACCCTTGATGCTCCTGACTTCATCTTCAATTTTCGATGCACAACTTGCACAACCAAGCCCATCTAATATCAATTCTTTCTTATTATCCATAATAACCCCTTCTTCCGCACCTCGTATTTACTCTTCGTTTATATGTGCCAAACCCAGATTAAATATATGTTTAATATGTTCATCATCTAATGAATAGTAAACTATTTTCCCATCCCTCCTATACTTCACAAGTCGTGCTTGCTTTAATACCCTGAGCTGATGAGAAATTGCAGACTGTGTCATATTAAGAAGATTTGCAATATCACATACACACATTTCAGCCTCAAACAAAGCACAGATTATTTTTATCCTTGTAGTATCTCCAAATACCTTAAAAAGTTCAGCAATATCATAAAGATTTTCTTCCGAAGGCATATTGGACCTGACACTGTCAACAATATCTTGATGTATCGTAGTACAATCGCATTTAAGAATATCTTTATTGTTATCCATTATCATTCTCCTCTAATCAAACATGTATATTTGAACATGTATTCATATGTTCTATAGAGATTATAAACCTCATCAAGGTTACATGTCAAGATTTGCTTTTCTTAAATATCACTTTTTACCAAAATAGAGGCTTAAGATAGTTCATGGTGCATGACCTATCCCTTTAAGCCCCTATGCCCTTAACTCTAAATTAGCGTATTTGATTTTACTTGGCTTTCAAGAATTCATCCATCATTTCATCAGTTAATTTCTTTTCTTTGCAGATCATGCTGTAAAGATTGCCCCCAGGTCTAATTGTCCTTTCCTGAGTTTCAAAGTTACAATGATACAGACCAAAGTTTGCTTCCTGACCATCCAACCATTCAAAGTTATCCATCAAGGTCCAATGGTAATACCTTTGAATCTCAGTTCCTTCCCCTATTGCTTTCGCGATATTGGCAAGGTGGCTGCATATAAAATTCGGTCTCTTTGAATCACTTTTATCACTAATTCCATTTTCAGTTATGTATATTGGAAGTCTGTAGCGCTCATAATACTTTTTGCAAACGGAATATATGCCTTCAGGATATATATCCCATCCAAGGTCATTCTTATCAAGTTCATTGTCATTTCTAATAGAATGAAATAAATTTGAAGGACTAAATGAAAACTCTATTATATTCCGCGTATAGTAGTTTATTCCTATGAAATCAGCATAAGTAGCTGCGGTATGTTTGTGACCGTTTACAGACAATGGGAACTTTATATTGCTCTTTATCATTCCCTCCATGTATAATTCGTGAAAAAAATAATCAGCAGCTTTAGAAAGCAATCTTCCCATAAAGGTAACACCACAAAAAATACGTATATGCATAGCAAATCCAACTCTTGTTTTGCCGTTAAACCCCATTTCTTTCCTAATACTATGAATAATTTGATATGCCTTTACGTGTGCCTTAATTATTTCTGAACAAACCTTCGAGCTCATAGATAGCTTTCTATGTCCCGGAGGCCACAAACCAAAAATATAACCAAACTTAGTATAAACATTAGGCTCATTGAAAGTTATCCATTCGCATACCTCATCACCAAGATGCTCAATAACATATTTGACGTATTCGAGAAAATAATTGGAATTGCCTGTTTTCAGCCACCCCCCCATTTCATAAAACCAAAGTGGCTCTGAAAAATGATGAAGCGTAATAAGCGGTTTTATTCCATTCTTTATTAGCAGATTTATCTCATTCCTGTAATGCTCAATAGCCTCACTGGAAAACTCTCCTGCCTTCGGTTCAATTCTGCTCCATTCAAGGCTCATCCTATGCGTATTTACATTCATCTGGATCAAAAGCTCTGTATCCTGTTCAACCCGGTTCCAGTGGTCACATGCTGTAATGCAGCTTGAGCCATCCTTTATATGCCCCTCCTCACACCACTTATACCATGTGTTATTCTTATCTCCGCCTTCAATTTGCAAGCTGGCTGTAGCTGTCCCCAATAAAAAATCTTCAGGTAACACAAAACTTTCCATTGTTACACCCCCATAAAGCACCTATTTTATAGATATTCAGTTTATTGGGTTTATGTGCACTTAAGAATAATAGTGGAAACATATTCTGCTATTCCAGAATATGTGATATAATATAAAAGCTTTTATATTATATAAAGCATTACAATAATTCTCGATATACTTATGCAACTGCACAAATATAAAAAGTAAAATTTTATTTTGCAGCAATGGCATTAGAGCACACTAGAAAAGGTTAGGAGCTTAGCAATGACTATATTAAATAAACTTTTTTCATCACTCAATATAGACTTTAAATTTCTAAAAACGAAATATTTTAATACCAAGATTAAAATTTTTGAATTTATTTTAGTTGAAGCCCTATATATATTGATGTCGGTGCTTCTTATGCTTCCCGCATCCGACCAAAGTTTCAAACAGATACTCGGACAGTTTCAGATATTTGCCGCAATATACCTTGCCTTTCGTTTCAGATTTTTTGGCCTGTTTATTGGATTATTTATAAACTTATTTGAAATTGTATTACTTTCCTATGCCTACATGGCACACCCTATGATTGGTATATTAGCGGGCTTTACCTCAAAGGTGCTTACTATTCTTTCTTCAATTGTTATGGCTATTCTCTCAAATAAGCAAGAAAAGCAAAAAGAAGAACTGCAAGAGCAAAAATCCAAGCTGGAGACACTTTCTGTAACCGACGATCTGACAGGAGCTTATAATCATAGATTTTTTAATTCAACACTTGATAATGAAATTGAAAAGTTAAAATTAACCAGGGACTGTATTGCTTTAATCATGATAGACATAGATAATTTTAAGATGTGCAATGATATTAGTGGACATGACTACGGTGATGATATATTAAAAGGAACAGCCTCAATACTTAAAGAAGCAGCAGGAGATGGAAACACTGTCTGCAGGTATGGAGGTGACGAGTTTGCAATTATTCTTCCAAGTTCAAATCTCCAATCTGCAAGTCAGATCGCCCATAGAATACGGAATTTATTTGAAAAACAAAAGACCAACTACTTTGAAGAAAACTCTTACAGTAATATAACCCTTTCAATGGGATTGTCTGTTTATCCGGATATGGCAGATAACAAAGATGAACTTATCAATCAGGCAGATATGGCACTATATCACTCCAAGAACCTGGGCAAAGATAATATTCACTTTTATCAGGATATATTGGTAAAACTCAAAAAGAATATTAGTTCAGACCACCAGCATATGATAGGAGTATTCAAGGCACTACTTAGCACCATATCAGCCAAGGATATGTACACTCGCGGGCATTCGGAACGTGTAGCTCATTATGCAGTAAAGATAGGGGAAGCTCTCAATCTAAATCTAAAAGACATAAGTATGCTCCAATATGCAGGGTTGCTTCATGATATCGGAAAAGTAGAAATTCCAAAGGTGATTCTCAGTAAAAAGGAAAAATTGACTGATGCCGAACAAGAAATAATTAAACAACACCCATTATATAGCGCCAATATTCTAGAACCTTTGAACATGAATCAGCTTATTGACTATGTTATCCACCACCACGAAAGATATGATGGCCACGGTTATCCCCATGGACTGGCAGGTAAATCCATTAGCCTTGGTGCAAGAATATTATGTGTAGCCGATTGTTTTGACGCAATATTATCTGAACGTCCTTATAGTTCGAGTATGAACATGAATGAAGCATTTCTGGAACTTGAACACCATTCAGGATCACAATTCGATCCGGAAATTGTCAACATTTTAATAAATGTTATGAAAAACAGTGAAGAATACAAAAAAGCTATCTAAACAAGATAGCTTTTTCATCCTTTAAATACCTTCTTAAAATTCTCCCACTAAAGCTTTTGGCAGATGTCCTGTGATCAGGTTATGCCACTACTTTAGAACAGTATCCAGTACTTTTTGAAGAATTACAGCAATTTCAGCTCTTGTAGCAAGCTGCTTTGGATTTACCTTCCCTTCGGATCCATTTACAATCCCCAACTTCGTAAGAAAAGCTACTGAATCTTTGGCATAATCACTGATCTTATTTTTATCACTATATCTCGATAAATACTCATCACCGGCCTTTTCATATTTAACCCCCTTAACTTCAAGAGCTTTTAGTATAATAACCATCATATCCTGTCTGGTTATATTTCCTTCAGGGTTAAAGCCTTCTCCATTGCCTTTTACAATTCCAAGTTCTTTAGCTATGCCTATTTCATTGTAGTAATACGAATCCCTTTTTACATCCTTGAAGTTTTCCGTGAAATCGGCATTAAAACTCAGCGCTTTAACTACCATAATGGTAAAATCTCCTCTTTTGGTAAACTTTCCTGGATTAAAAGCGCCTTTTCCTACCCCCTGGACCACACCTTTCTCATAGAGTGTGTCAATAGCATTGATAGCCCATGAGTATTTCATACCTACATCAGAGAAGTATTTGGATTGTTTTGTAGTAATTGTTAGTCCTCCGCTTTCATTGTGAAGCCTATCTAACGCGGTTATAACGTAAAAAACTTTTTCCGAATCATTAGATGAAGTATCTACAAACTCCTGCATACCATTTTGGGTCTTCCTGATAGTAGCAATAAGCTTCTTTGCACTTGCATCTGAAGTAATATCTATACTTTCACCCATATTAAATCGGTAAACTGCATAATAGGCCGTATCGGAGTCATTATCGGTCCATGTCAGCTTTAGTAAATTTGATAACGCTTCTATCTTGCCATCTACAGGAACCTCAGGAGCTTTGCCACCTTTCCAGGCCATAACCGGAATAAGTGCTTTGGTATATCTTAAACCGCTCTTTATAGTGTTCACAGCCTGCTGTTTTTTTGCATCATTTAAATTCTGAACTCTAAACATTATATCACCCATTATTTCAGGCTTAACAGTATTAAACTTAAGCTGCCTTGTAAACTCAGGAATGCCGTTTTCAATCGTAAAATATTTATCACTGCTGTCATTTAATCTATAAAGCGCGACGCCTATATAAAGATGCACATTTTTGCCCCGGCATACGTTAGACCACCATGTTGCCAATTCTCCATATGCTGCGCGAGAATAGCCGAAGGAAAAATAGATTTGAGGTGCGATATAATCAATAAGTTCATCCACAACCCATTTTCTAGTGTCTGCAAAACAACTATCATAATTGGTAAAACTCGCCTCGGTATTTGAACCGTTTGGAAGACCATCCTTTTTGTTGCCCCATATTCCTGCAGGACTAATACCAAACTTTACCCATGATTTTGCCGACCTTATTTCTTGAGAAAGCTTACTTACCAGAAGATAAGTATTATTTCTTCTAAAATCACCTATATTTGAAAACTGCCCATTGTTATATTTTTCATAAGTGCCCTGATCATTTAGTTCACCTACAGTTTTTTCATAGTAGAAATAGTCGTCAAAATGCACTCCATCCACATCGTAATTATTTACAACTTCCATAACACGGTCAATTACCCACTCTCTCGCTTCAGGTATTCCTGGGTCGACTACATATCTACTCATGGAGGTTTTTATCCATTCAGGATGTTCCTTGTAAACACTCTTTTCTACATTAAGTGATGCCTTCGTTGTATCCTTTATATCTACAGACACCCTGTAAGGGTTAAACCACGCGTGAAATTCGAGATTTCTTTTATGTGCTTCCTCAATAGCAAAAGCGAGAGGATCAAATCCGGGATCTTTTCCAAAAGTTCCTGTAAGATACCTTGACCACGGCACAATATCTGACTTGTAGAACGCATCTGCCTCAGGACTAACCTGGAAGAATACTGCATTCATATTCATCTCAACTACCCTGTCTAAAATTGCAATGAGCTCATCCTTACTCTTCTGTATACGTTCAGCATCATTTGCTATTTTCTTTGTATCACTTGTAGGCCAATCCAGATTTACTACAGTGCTGATCCATGTTCCTCTAAGTTCCCTTTTCACTATCGGTGTTTCATTAGGTATAAAATCCGAATAGGCATCCCAAGGGTTTGCCTCCGCAAATATATTTACGGGTAAAACTGCAAATATCATCACAGCAGCAATAAAAGCTGCAAAAAACACCCTTACAACCTTCTTATTAACCATTTTAATCCCCCATAACATTGTAACTATTCATTATTTTATTCTAGTCTATCATTTTTGCACTGCAACTGAAACAACCATATTTTTCATTGCTTTTTTAGAAGGCTAAAAATATAACTTTGGCTGTTCCTTAGCTGTTCCTTTGCCCAATTAATTTGGCAATTAGCCCCGTCCATCCAGTTTGATGACTTGCACCTATCCCGGCTCCATTATCACCATGAAAGTATTCATAAAATAGAATCAGATCTTTCCATGATGGATCACTCTGAAATTTATCCGTATCTCCATAGACAGGCCTTCTTCCATCTTGTGACAGATCTCTTTGGAATATATTTATAAGGCGTTTTGATAATTCTTCTGAGACTTCCCACAAATTCATCATTTTACCGGAGCCTTTCGGGCACTCAACCTTGAAACTGTCTCCAAAATAATTATAAAACTCTTGCAAAGCCTCAATAATCATATAATTCAGCGGAAACCATATAGGCCCTCTCCAGTTTGAATTTCCCCCAAACATACCCGTAGAGGACTCAGCCGGTTCATATTTCATCCTATAATCCTTTCCGTCGACATTAATACAAACAGGATTATTCTCATGGTACTTTGACAGTGACCTTATTCCATACGGACTTAAAAACTCATTTTCGTCAAGCATTTTCTCCAAAATTTGCCCAAGCCTATCCTTTTCTACAAGTGATAAGAAAACACCCTTTGAATCAGGGTTATAATCACCTTCTGACCCTTTAATAAAAATATTCTTGTGGCTTATCAAATCAGGACGGTTTTTCATATACCAGTTAAGCTGAGTCTTCAAGTCTTGATAGTCAGAAGAACTTGAAAAATCTGCAGGGTTATCTTTGAACAATTCTTCAAATCCTAAGTTCTCTACAGCAAAAATAGGTATAAGCCCAACCATTGAACGCACCTTAATGCTTTCCACCCTGCCTGGCAACCTCATTAAGTCGTAATAGAATTTATCGTCCTCATCCCAAAGGTTGACTCCATCTCCACCAATATGATTCATAGCATCAGCTATATAGAAGAAATGCTGCAAAAATTTGCCTCCCCATTCCCTATATGCTGGGTCTGACTTTGAAATCTCCGATGAGATTCTAAGCATATTGAGGCAATACATTCCCATCCATGCTGTCCCATCCGATTGCTCTATCAAAATATTGGGTATTCCAGGTTGACTTCTGTCAAACATAGAAATATTGTCAAGGCCAAGAAACCCTCCTTCAAATATGTTATTTCCATAAGTATCCTTACGGTTTACCCACCAGGTAAAATACAGCAGAAGTTTATTAAACATGCGCTTTAAGAAATCAGTATCCTTACGCCCATAAAACTTTTCTTCCATTTTGTAAACTTCCCAGACAGCCCATGCTGTAACCGGTGGGTTTACATCGCCAAAAGCCCACTCATATGCCGGCATTTGTCCATTAGGATGCATATACCATTCCTTGGTAAACAAGTGAAGCTGCTGCTTTGCAAAATCAGGATCAATCAAGCATAATGGTATGGTATGAAACGCAAGATCCCAGGCTGCAAACCATGGGTATTCCCATTTATCCGGCATAGAAATAACATCTTTGCAATGTATATGTATCCATTCATTGTTTCTGCCTTTTTTTCTATCCTGCGGCGGCGTCGGACATGCAGGGTCCCCATTAAGCCATTGCTTAACAGAGTAATAGTAAAACTGTTTCGTCCAAAGCAAACCAGCGAACGCTTGCCTTTGTATATTTTTAAGATCTTCAGTTATATCAGGAGGACATACACAGTCGTAGAACGCATTCATTTCAATCTTCCGAGTTGTAAACACATTATCATAATCCAAATCAAACGGACTATCCATATCCTTCCTGTCACTTAACCTCAAGCGTATTGTTTTAGACTCCCCAGCCCCTATATTAAGCTTGTAGCACACAGAAGCCTTTGTTCCGGTTTTAGCTGGATTTACAGCATCATTAACTCCATCAACGATATACCTGTTTATACCATCCTTGACATATGGGTTCATATTTGGTTTATTGAATCGCTCCATATTTGTTTCGTTATCAGTAAATATAACTTCGTTTGGTTCTTCATAATATAACCATCGGCTACCTAGCTTTTGGTGATCCGCTTCCAGAACACCAAATTTTCCTTTTGACTCAATTAGCTTTATTGAGGGCTTTGATTCCCATGAATAACCCCATGACCATGTATTTCTAAACCAAAGCGTAGGTAGAATATAAACACTCTGAGCTTCCGGTCCGCGATTTACCACACTTATCTTTATCAATATGTCCTCAGGAGTATTTTTTGCATATTCGATAAAGACATCACAATACCGATTTTCATCAAATACCCCTGTATCTATCAGTTCAAATTCTCTTCCACCACGACCCTCTAAACTTCGTCTGTTTTTATTCTCTTGAACCAACCAATCGTAGGGATATGCGTTGTGTGGGTATTTGTAAAGACACTTCATATACGAGTGACTAGGAGTATTTGCCAAATAGAAGTAGTACTCCTTTACATCCTCGCCATGATTGCCTTCATTTCCTGTAAGGCCAAAGAACCTTTCCTTTAAAATAGGATCCTTACCGTTCCACAAAGCAAGTGCAAAACAAAGGTTTTGCTTGTTATCGGAAATTCCAGCTATACCATCCTCTCCCCAGCGATATGCACGGGATCTGGCATGGTCATGCGGGAAGTATTCCCAAGCACTGCCATCAGCGCTATAATCTTCACGGACCGTTCCCCATTGTCTGTCACTTAAGTATGGTCCCCAATGCTGCCATGAGTATTTGTTGTTTTTAGACTCTTCCAACCTCTTAGCTTCACTAGTATCAACAATTTTGTTCGGCATAATAATAAACTCCTATGTTCATGTTTTATCCACTGCACCACTTATACGATTATATATTTCTTTCTTAACTAATACAATATATTCCATACTATCGTAATAGGTATTAGAAAAGTTAATGGGAAAACGCTATTTTGTTGTTTTAAAATAGCGTTTTCCCATTGACACTATGAATTATCAACACATCTTCTCAAAAAATATACTGTGTGTGCTTGTTCATCCTCTGTCTTTTAAGTTTTCATAAATGGACAATATTTCATTTATATTCTCAAAAAACACATCTATTATTTCCGGGTCAAAATGCTTACCTCTCTCTTCTCTAAAAAGCTGCAAAACTTTGTCTATTTCCCATGCCGGCTTATATACCCTTGCTGTTGAGAGAGCATCAAAAACATCAGCTATAGCTGTAATTCTTCCGTAGATATGTATAGCTTCTCCTTTAAGACCATTAGGATATCCGGTACCATCATATTTTTCATGATGAGTATAGGCTATAACACTTGCTATTTTTATAATATCCTTATCGGAATCCTTCAGCATCTCATATCCAATAGTTGCATGAGTCTTCATTATCTCAAATTCTTCCTGTGTAAGTTTTCCTGGCTTATTGAGTATACTTCCGGGAATGCCTAATTTCCCGATATCATGCATAGCCGATGCAAGCGAAATTATTTCCGCCTCTTCCTCATACATACCGCATTTAATTGCAAGCAGCTTGGAAAACTCCGCAACTCTTTTTACATGGAATCCTGTCTCCTTGGATCGCGCCTCTGCAATTTCTCCCAATGTAAATATAATTTCTTTCTGGCTATCATGTAATTTATTATTTAAAGATGCATTTTCATAAGCTGAGGATATATTGTTTCTGAATATCTCCATCAAACTTTCGTCAATTTCACTATGTTCGGGAATACCATCTATATAAAGGATGCATTCCATATCTGAATTTCTTCTAAAATAAATTATTATACTGTCATCAACAAATAATATTTTTCCCCCCTTAATTGCAATTTCTATATTTGAATACTGATCACTTGTCAGAACATCTTTTACATAATCATTAATATGCTTTGAAAAACGTCCAGATCCTGCTGTTATTTTAAATCCATCCTTGTCTTTGAAGGTGACAAAAGCAGATTGGTTGGCAGTTTGTGTTTTAATATTACTACTATATATATTGGTAATCTGTTCCAATACAATATTAGAAAGTTTTTCTATAGATTGTACTTCAAAAAGGTTCTTAGTAGCCTCAACTACCTTTTCAAGTCCCTTCTTGCTTACCTTTGCAGAGTGAATGCTTTCATATGCTCTAAGCGATGAAACTATAGTTGTAAACAACTTTTGAGAAGTTAACTCTGTTTTTTCCTTATAATCATTGATATCAAAATCAAAAATAACCTTTTTCTCTGGTGCCTGTCCTGGCTGGCCTGTCCTCAAAATAATCCTTACCTCATCGTTCTCAAGGTCATTTCGAATATAATTTACCAGCTTCAATCCGGAATCTTCCTCTTCCATAACTACATCGAGTAGCATTACAGCAACATCAGTATTATCAGCTATTAATAATCTAGCTTCCTTTTCCGAGTATGCACTAAGAAACTCAAGCCTGCAATTCTTATATACAAAGTCATTTAAAACAAGCCTGGTAACAGTATGTACTTCTCTGTCATCATCAACAATCATTATCTTCCACTTATTCGTTTCTGAGTACTCAGCTGATTTGGTGTTACCAGTTTCATCAAAAAAATCCATGAACTTTTCATCTGAATTTAAATTTGGCATTGTGTTACCCCTCTTTTAAAGGAAATTTTATTGTGAAAACAGTCCCCATCCCAAGTTCACTAGAACACCTAATATTGCCGCCATACTCCTGGGTAACTATATTATATACAACATTAAGCCCAAGCCCTGTGCCACCGCTGCCCCTTCTTGTTGTGAAAAACGGATCAAATATCTTACCTAAATTTTTCTGTTCAATACCTCTTCCATCGTCTGAATATACAAAATTTACTATATTATTTTCTAAATATATGTCTATTGTTATTTTTCCTGTATCCCCGTCCCTATATGCATGTGTAAGAGAATTAACTACAAGGTTCGTTATTATTTGAGACAACGACCCGGGATAGCTGTAAATTTCCAGATCATCAGGACATTTAACGCTGACTTGTATCATAGTTTTCCTTAGTTTAGGATTCAAGCTTAATAATACTTCGTTTATATATTCTTTAACATTAAACCGCCTCTTGTCCCCAACAGTTTGATCTACTGCAATCTGTTTAAAACTGCTGACAAGATCCGATGCTCTTTTCAAATTTAAAGTCAGGATTTTAATTGTCTCCAGACTTGTATCAAGGTAGCTTTGAAGGTCTGTACGTTTTAGCTTTTCTGTCTGAAACAACTTCATCAATTCTTGTGACCGTTCATTTAAATAAGATGCAGCTGTGATACTTACACCAATTGGCGTATTAATTTCATGCGCAACCCCGGCCACAAGCCCGCCAAGAGCTACCATTTTTTCCGAGTTAATAAGTTGTTCCTGGGTCTGTTCAAGAGTATCCAAAGTCTTCTTAAGTTTGGAATTTGCTACCTCACGGTCCATAGCGTTTCCAATGAGGTTAAATAAGACTATTGTATTGTCATAAGTAAGCTCAGTACTTGCAATATTTATGGGTGAAATATGCACTATTATCCCTAAGTTAACTGAAGATGAAGTAATAGGACGTATCCAAACGACCTCCTCGGTGTTAAGTTTATCTAAATCAGGTAAAAACTCTTTAGGTGGAAAATCTTCAATCTTGCATACAATGTTTGGGGTAAAATCCGTTTTTAACTTGGAATCAATTACTTTATGTATATAAAGTTTCCTATCATGGTTTGTTTCCATCTCCCAAAAGCCCATACATTTCCAAGAACAATTTTCTGCAACACTCGGAAGTAACTCTTTTATATCGTTAATGTCAGAATTTAGCAATTGAGTGCCTAGAACAAAGTATTTTTCCTGGGATTTTTCCAAAGCTTCTATGATTAAAGTTTTTGCTCTTAGGCCATCTAATGTGACTTGCTCATCACAATTTGTTTCAATTTTACAGCCACAAGAGTTTCCGATAACCAAATCTGAACTTATACTTATGGTTTCTCCACATAAACTTTCTTCCCTTATCATCTTAAGTATACTTTCCGCAGCTCCAATTCCTTTCCCAATAATATTTTGTCCCATACTTGTCAATCTTGGAGAGCAATTTATTGCATGTACGGAATTATCATATCCTATTACAGCTATGTCCTCAGGTACAAGTAATCCAACTCTTTTAAGTGCTTCTATAGCTCCAATTGCAAGTTGATCATTAGCTGCAAAAATTGCTGTAAAAGAAAGTCCAGCATCTATTGAATCTCCAATAGCTTTTAATGAATCTGAAGACAAAGATCCCGGAGCACTTATAACCAAATTCTCATCAAAATCAATTCCGTTTTTTATAAGCGTCCTCTTATAGCCTTCAAGCCTTTGAACCATATCTAATATTTCAAGCCATCCAACAAACAGTATTCTCCTATGTCCATGGTCGATCAAGTGCTGTGTAACAGCCTCCGCACCGTACATGTTATCTTCATTTATCATACAACATCCGTTTCCAGAATATTCACTGCTTATCAGGACAACTGGTTTTCCCGATTTATATAAAGCACTTATGTATTCGTTGCTTGCACCGTCTGTCAGCACAATCCATCCATCTATATGATTCGCTGCAAGAGGATAGTAAACAGAATCCTCACCTGCCTCTTGATTGAACCTATAAATCATAAATGTATTTATAACAAACATTATGCAATTCTCTCGGCTAAGTGTTCTATGAATACTGTCTACAAGAACGCCGAAATAGCTATCCTGTTCACATCGGGTGATTACACCTATATTTAACCGTCGGGACATAATTTTTCACATCCATATAATAATTCAAACTATCTTTTTTATCGGCAGATGGGAATAAAATAATTAGTGTTCAATAATTTTTATGGGCTGAATTTGCAATTAGACATTAAAGCAAATTACAAAATTAAAAAGGCTCCTACATTTTTTGTAAGAGCCTGACATTATATATTATATGAATTAATCTATTTCATATATACCTTTTGAAAATGTATTGTTACCAAAAGTAGCGTTTTTAAAATAAAGGTCATCCTTATAAATTTGCATATAGTCTACTTCATTATCCTGTATAACAGTATCTTTAACAATGAGTTTCGGTTCAACCTCATTTAGGTTGAACAGGTGATATCCAAAACCTTCTATACCAGATAACGCCTCATTATTGCTTATCTCACACAATGAAAATAAGATATTCCTGCTACTCGAAATATTTATAAGATCAAAAATTCCGGTATATCTGAATTTCGAGTTTTGAAACAATATATTGCAAGAAGATGCTATAGTCATTATATCGCTGGAACAATCCTCAATTACTGAATTATTGAAAACAAAACTATCAACATTAGAAAGTTCAATGCCTTCAGTTCCACATCCAAATAAAACTGAATTATTTATATATATATTTTTGCACCCTGCAAAGGAAAATACACCACCTGTGCAATAACCTTTTTCTGGTCCGTGTCCGGCGTTGATCCCATCAATTATTATATTGTTTGAATCTTCAAAATTTAATACATCCACATAACTCGGACTAACCAATATATTTGCCAATTCACTTGATTCTGATCTTATTATAAGATTCTCAACATCACTTATAACTAACTCAGGCCCATCATACCCCTCAACAAGGCATGCTTTTTCACTTCCTGCACCTTCATTTAAAGCATCTGTTATATTATATACTGCTTCAGTATCTAATATTATTTCACGATTTGAATCGATTGCATTAATAAAATCCACTGCATTATCTACATTAACTACCTCCATATTATCTCGTTGGATAAATTTTTGATATTGATTGCTTCCATATTTGGATAATATATCATTTGCCACGCTATCAAGTTGTTTTTCTGTTTCGGCATCAAACTTATATACAAACTCACTCTCTGTATCAATACCTTCAGATAATAGTAACGGATCTCTATTAAATAATGTGGCGGAAGGCTTTCTTCTTGAAATAGCAGTACCATCTCCGATCTGGCCGCATCCATTGTCACCAAACGCCCATAACGTACCATCATCTTTAAGAGCCAGTAAATGTCCACTTCCGGACGCTATTTCTCTGACTCCGCTTAATTCATCAACCTTATAAGGAACTAGTGGGTTTGATATTGTTGAGTCATATCCCAGGTCTCCCCATACGAATACACTTCCATCATCTTTTAAAGCAGCCGAGTGGCCTCCTTGAGCTGAAATTGCAACAACCCCACGGAGTTCTTCAACCTTCACAGGTAAAGTTAAATCCGTGCCACCCTTCACCTGTCCACTATAAACCGGAGTCCCCTCGATATCTCCCCAGGTCCATAAAGTCCCGTCACTTTTCAATACGAGTACATGATTTTGACCTGCTGAAATATCAATAATATTACTAATCCCACCTACTTTTTGAGGCAGTTCTCTATCATATCCCCAAGTCCATACGAAACCATCCTTATCAAGTGCAACAGAAAAACTGTGACCAACTGCAATGTCCCCTATCTTAGGCAATGTGTCAAGCATAACAGGCTCAAGCTTTGTCTCTTTTGTTTTATCCCCTAACTGTCCAAATGAATTGTTACCCCAAGCCCATACAGTACCATCGCTCTTTAATGCCAAACAATGCCCGCCATACGACGCTGCAATCCTCTTAATTTCCTTCAAGCCTTTTACCTGAACTGGGGTCTCACTATTTTCTTCTGTCCCATCTCCCAGTCTCCCGTTTTGGTTTTCACCCCATGACCAAACTGTTCCATCAGCCTTAAGTGCTAGTGTATACCCACCCCCAGCTGATACATCAATAACCCTCTCCAGTCCATTAACTCTCTCAGGAGTAAGGATGTTTCCACTCAAGCTTTCCCCCCATACCCAGACAGTTCCATCTTTCTTTATTGCCGCAGTATGGGAATAACCACCGGAAATATGTGTAGTTGCCTTATCACTTCCATATAAATATATTAAGTCATCAACTAAACTCTTATCTGCTGTTTTGTCAAAAACGTTATCCTTTTCACTAATAATGATAAGATTTCTATCATAGAATATGTTCTTCGCCAAAACATCTTCTACCAGCCTTCTAAGCGGCAGATAAGTTCTTCCTTCTATAATTTCGGCAGGCACATCAAGTTCTGTCTTTTTATTATTTAACAACATATCCTTCTTTCCTGGTTGCAGCATTGCAGTATTTTCACCTAAAGTGATTTTAACAGTTGATGTAGCAGCATCCCAGTCAACATCAGCATCTAAGCTTTCCGAAATAAACCTTACCGGAACCAATGTTCTGCCGTTTTTAACAATCGGAACTACTTTCCCGTTATCCGAATCTATTTTTGTTTTAATTGTATTAACATATGAATCCGAACTTCCTATGTACAGTATTACAGCTTTACTTACTTTCGATTGCTCTACCTCGGTAATTGCACTTACACTTGACGGAATTGCAAATAAATTGATAATTGCCGAAAGTACTATTACCCCCGAAAACCATTTTAATTTTACCAACTTTAGCTACCTCCTATTTAATAAAATTTTCTCTTTTGTTTTACATTATACTATTTTAACTTAGCAACTTATATTGTTCAATCACCTTTTTCTTATGTAAAAACGCATTTGTAGGGCACTTATGTATACATCTCTGGCATGAAATACATTTGTCCTTAAAGGAAATATTATTTTTATCAATGCTTATATTATTCACAGGACAATTTCTTTGGCATAACCCACATCTGGTACATTTATCAGCATCAACAGTAAGGCTATTTTTTGCCCATTTTCTTGACCACATTGTAAACATTTTGAAAACTGGTTTTGCCCACCATATTCTTCCCTTTGCCGTGTTAGATATTTTTTCATCTTTTAAAAATTTATCAACAATAGTACCAGCTTTGTCTTTTGATTTTTTCAAAAGCTCTCTGATTTCTTGTTCTGAGGACTTTTTAAACATTACTGTATAATAGTTGTTTGGCATAAAAAAGCAATCTTCAACAATCACTTCAAAACCCTTTTTCTTTAGATCGTTAGCAAAAACTGTCGGACCACAGGCAGATTGGCTCCCTTGCGTAGAATACACGATACACTTTCTACCCGAACCTTTTGTTATATTTTTCTTTACCCATTCAGTATAAAAGACCGGGAACAATTCGGCATGAATAGGTGATCCAAAAACATAAAAATCATATTTATCTTGAAAATCGGTTTTTTTAGAAACTTCATAAATATCGCACTGTATGCCCCTATGCATGAACTCATCCTTTATGGCATCAGCAACATATCCAGTATTTCCTGTAGCTGAAAAGTAAACTATACATCCATTCATATTAAATGCCTCCTATAAAGTATTTATCAACATTATTCGCTAATACTACATTTTATTATTCTTCAACTATTGCAACAGCCCTTATACATCCAGCTCTTGCATCCTTTATTTTAACCGAAAAACAGCATAATTGCTTGTCCATTTATAAATATCACATTACTGATATTTGGATTAAAATCTATAAAACCCCTAATGTATATTTGCACCAAACGGAATAAGCCCTAGCTTAGCAAGCTTAAAATGCTGAAGTCCAAACGGTATTCCTATAATTGTTACACAAAAAATCAAACCTGAAACAAAATGTGCTATGGCAAACTCCCATCCGAAAAAAATGAGCCAGATGATATTAAAAAGCAACCCGCCAACTCCAAAATTACCAACTTCAACTTCTTTTCCGAAAGGCCATAATACAAATAGCGAAATTTTCATACACTGAACACCGAATGGTATACCCACAATTGTTATACATAGAATCAGACCTGCCAATAACCACCCTATAGCCGCAACAATACCTCCAAATAACAGCCAAATAATGTTACCTAAAAACCTCATAGTATTATCCCCCTTCAAATCATAAAAGACTTCCCTGTCTTTCAAAATCTTCTAATTTATCTTTTTCTAATCAATAAAACCCCAATAAAATTTTATCCTTAATAAATAAACCTGTCAATTAAATCCACATTATAAAAACTTCTCATTGGCACTTTACAATTCGATTTTTAGTATCATTTGGGGATGCCTCGCTTTTGAGACATCCCCTCCTGTTAATTACCTTATGTGTGTAAAACTTATTTTCCTGGACTCTTCAAAAGCTATAATCTTTCCCTCGTAAAGGTATGGTCGTATCAGCCGTTTTGTCTCTTCAAAATGTTCATTAAACTGTTTTTTGAAGTCATCACAAAACGCATAATAAAGTTCAACATTTTCACCTTTAAGCGCCTGTGTGGTTATATACGAAACTAATGCATGCTCAAATGAGTGGAATGAATTCTTCCATGAGTGTATTTTTGGCAATTCCAAAGCCGGTTTGTTGTCTTTCGCACGCACCATGTGCCAAATTTCACCGTTTATATTATCTACCATATAATTAAACCAGTAATCGTATGTCTTTACGAGATATCTTGCATAGGCCGGTTCTATCAGACTGATAGTAGCTGTTGTTTGGTCAAGTTCTGCAAGTCCCCACCATTCCTTATCAGGATCAAATATACCATTTTCATCAAATCCTCTGCCCCAAGATCCGGTTTCTTCAATATAAGCCGTATTTACTATTTTTATAGCTTTCTCTTTTGCAAAGTTTATAAGTGATATATCGTTTGTCATCTTTCCAATTTGGTAGATAAGCCACATTGTTTTTACAGAATGTCCAAAATCCATATGTGGAGTTCCTACTCTTTTAATCTGCGGATTTGTTATTGCTCCCCAGTACATGCCATATTCTGTACTGTAAAACTGTTCAATGATTATTTTTGCCACATGAACCAGATCATTTTTCCACTTTGTTTGGTGTGGTTCAGGAAGCGAGGGAGTCAACAAAATCATGTATGCGTAAATCTGGTCGAGCTGTGCAACCAGCTCAATACGATCAGGATCATCCCCATCCGGTGATTTTTCAAGCACCCATTTAAATACATCCATGCCTTTGTCTAGATATGTTTTGAAAATGTAGTTCTTTATTGCAAGAATATCGTCTAAAACTTCTTTGTCTCTTGTAAGGTAATAATAGAAACCCATTCCGCATAATGCGTATGCCATGTCCTGACTTCTAATCTGTCTTGGTTCCGGTTCCCATCTATTATTTGATTTTGAGTAATATGAATGCACGCCTATTAGTTTATTCCCCTCTCTATCTAGGCCTCCATCAAAAAATGCTTCTCTTAAAAAATCTACCCCTGCCTTTGCGTATTCAAGGTATTTTTCATCTCCCAAAACATGGTATGCTACACCATATGCATAGGTTTGACGGCCATGAACCCTGATATAATTTCTATCCAGGTTTATTATCTCCTTTCCGGCACCAGATGCTAAGGCGGCACTTATTTCGGGTGGAAGCTTGTTTTCATCTATCAATGACCCGTCATTTGCCCTATATGTCGGGAAATTACCAATTGGATCTCCAAACGCTTCAGGCATTAACCAGTACGGAAGAAGCTGGTATTCAATGTGGTTTTTCCACCGTACACCGTCTGGGAGATTTGAAATAATTTGACTAATATCATACGTTTCAGTGCTTTTCATATTCCTTCCACCTTTCGATTAACAAATTTTTTTTAAGCAGTGTTTTTCATTTCATTTTACATATAAACTCTGTAAATGTGCTTTTAAATTATATATGATGCTTCCTATAGGTTTATTACAACCTTCCTAACTGAAAAAATAAAAGCTCCGTAGCATTTTAGCCCCATCGCCTTCACCTCTTTCATTCCAAGAAACAAAATAAACCCCTCAACTAAATTAGTTAAGAGGCTTGAATTCAAATCAAGTAATATTTGAACTACCTTATGATATTTATGAATGCTGAAAATATAACTTCTGCTATTCCTTAAAATCGGCTTTACCGCTTCAAGATTATGCTTACATCAATGCTCCAACCCTTATTCAAACTGATCCAAGTCTCCTGTAGATGACTCGTTTAGTATGAACTCTAATGGTTTTTCATTAGCAAAACAGTAATCTATACTTAGTTCAAACTCTATACTTCCCCCATTAGCAGGTATTGTTGAATTGTCTGATTCGTTTGTTACTGATACCTTATTACCATCTTGTCTATAAAACCCATGTCTTAATCCATGTATTTTCTGAGGGCCTGTAAACATCCAATCAAGATTCCATCCATCTATAGGCTCTGAAGTGTTGTTAGTTATAGTCACATTAATTTTTGCACCTGTTCCCCAATCATTTCTAACTTCATAATGTACATCGTAATCATTTTCCCCAGAGTCATCATGTAAAGTTCTTCTATGGCAGTGAGAATGCTCAGTTATTTCAGGTACAATTCCAACTACAGAAACTTTATCATTCAAGGTATATGAATTTGTACCTGTATTTGAAAAATCATTACTCATATCTAATTGGGACCAGTCAGAATTGTGATATCCCCAAGTATATCCACACGTATCTGGAAGTATCTCTCCCGGTTTTAAGTGCACCCCTTTAAATTCCATTCTTATCGCATATTCTCCACCGCCACTACTCACAAGGCTGATCAACGGTTTTGGCTCTGGAATATAATACTTTTCCAGTTCAGGAATTTTACCATCCTCTGCATTTATAAAATAGTATAGAGTAAAGTCATTGAGTGTAACTGTTCCAGTGTTTTTCATGTAGATTCTGGTTATTGCCATATTATCATCTAAATAACCCTCATCCCACGTATACACTTCAAGATTAACCCTAGGAGAAGGTTCTGCAAATAAAACAGTGTTCATGCTAAATAAATTTGTAACAAGTAGAATTGTAGCGAATAGAAGTTTTAATGTACTTAATTTGTTCATAAAGTCCCCTCCATTTTTTATTTTTTAATTTCAACTGCTTTGTTTCATATTTCCATGAAAATAAACTTTTGGTAAGTGCACATTGTTATGGTACTAAAAATCCATTAAATTGCATATAGTAATTCTGCCAATTTTGTTTTAATATGTATATGTAAATTTTGGTACTTTGTAATAGCTTCCCTTTGTATAAATTGTAAATTTTTATCAGAAACAAAAAGATCTGTTCCCACACTCTGAACAGATCTTTTCATTTTATCGCTTATCAACCAATACACTTCAAAACTATTCACCTATTATCTTTACAAGTACTCGCTTTTGACGCTTACCATCATATTCCCCATAGAATATCTGTTCCCAGGTTCCAAAGTCCAATTTCCCATCTGTAATAGCAGCTACAACCTCACGTCCCATAATCTGACGTTTCAAATGAGCATCAGCGTTGTCTTCATATCCATTGTGTTTGTATTGACTATAAGGCTTTTCGGGCGCCAAATTTTCCAGCCATTTTTCGAAATCCTGATGCAGCCCGGATTCGTCATCATTTACAAATACACTTGCTGTAATATTCATAGCATTAACTAATACCAATACCTCTTTTATACCACTTTCATCAATACAAGTTTGAACTTGAGATGTAATATTTACATACGCCCTTCTTGCAGGCAAGTTAAAATTCAGTTCTTTACGGTATGATTTCATCTCTAGTTACCTCCGGTTCTAATATATTTTACTTTGATAGATCATACAAAAACTGCTTTACTCTTTTCCAGCATTCTTCACTATAAAGGATGGTATTATGAGTTTCACGCTTAACAGTATATAAGTGAGGAACCCCTTTTTGAACTTTACATTTTTATGGCAACGAAGCAACCATACCAAGCAAATATTTTCTCAAAACTGCGAAGTCTAAGGAGTTTACCTTTCCATCAACATTTACATCAGCTGCAGATAAATTTATTTTCGCATGTGCAATTCCCAACAATTCGCATCTTAGCAAAGCAAAGTCAATAGAGTTTATTTTTCCATCTTCGTTTAAATCACCGTAAGTAATACCCAAATTAGTTGGCGTAGGTGTAGGTGTAACTGAGGGAGTCGGAGTTATTGTACCACTTAAAGGTTCTTCCCCCCAAAGAAGTACACCATTATCATATACAGGTATGTATGGAGTCAGCCCTTTAAAGGATAGGGCATCATAATCCGGCGGACCACTTAAGGTTTGGTAAGACCAGTCATTTTTGCTTGAACCAATATTGCTATCCTTATACTTAATTGATACAGTTGCATCTTTTTCGCACATTTCCCATTCAGCAGGCATTATCTGTGTTCCCGAGAAATCAACAGTAAAATAATATATGTTGTCCTTGTACTGTTTCAAACCAATAAGTTTTGCTCCCTGGCTTTCTTCAAGTGTTATTTGTACATCATCCAAACCTTTTCCTGCCTCAAACAATTCTGAAAGGTCCATGTAGTAACGAACGGATAGTTTATCTTTCATCGTTGGCGGCCATGATGAACGATTATTGAGCTGAAACATTAATCTCAAGTTTCCATAGCCTTCATAAATTATCCATCCACGACAGAAGTATTCAGTTATATTATCTTGTGGATCTCTAAAATCCTCAGGTTGAGGCCAATTTTCAAGTGGGTCGCCACCATACATGTCGTACATTTTGGCTAGAGAACCTACAAAACCGGCATTGTAGTCGGTAGCTACTTCATTTAAAGTATAATCTTTAATATCATCTTTCCAACTGTCATCAGAAGAAGGCCCTCCAACTAACGCACCATAAAGGATGTGACGATGAAAGGTTGGCGAGGTAAGCTGACTTGTCCAGGAACCATGGGCCGTCCTGTGATGAGGATGTACAGGTGCATTTTCACCAAATCCAACCTCATAGCTTCCACCCCTTGGATTATCTCCTAGCGCATAGTTTATTTGTCTTTCAGCAAAAGCACGATATGCAGCTTTTTTAGAAGGCGTTCCAACAGTTTCGTCATCGGACCAAACAAAAGCTAAAAAAGCAGCTGTAGATGCATAACGTAAAGAACCCCATGGCGAAAGCCAAGCTAAACCTCCTGGAGTATATGTAATACCACCACTTGGCTGCCAAAAGTCCAAATTCTTTTCAACCATAGCTTCATATGCATCATCGTGAGTAAGTTGAGCGATCTTAATTCCCGCCCCATAGCTAACGTCATCCCAACAATGTGTATGCCCCCCTCCTAATTTGGTTGCAGGAAGAATCTCCTTTGCTTTGTCCAGGTATGAGGAATCTCCGGTTTTTATGTATAGCCAGGTAGCTCCCCAAGCAAGATCATCTATATAGCCACCTGATGGATATAAAACATTAAGAGGATTTTTACCTCTATATTTATCACCAAACGCAAAAATTTCCTCGGCATGTTTTAAACAAGTTGCGGCATATTCAGGATCAGTTTCTTCAAATATAAGTGATGCAATAGCTAAACAAGCAGCAGTTTGCCCTGCTACATCAGATCCAGGTGTTGATGAATCAAGCACAAAGGATTTCCTGTCAGTCATATAATCAAGCATCTCATGAGCAACCCAAACCGAATGGTCAGAATCGTTATAACCACACATATAATATAACACATCAGGACTTGGATGCGCTTTAATGAAAAAGTCTGTAGCCCATTTGATTTCATCCAGAATATCATCTAATTGACCTGACTTTTTAAATGCATCGCGATATTCATATACAGCCCAACCTAATTGACCTGCTGCATAAGACATTGGATGAGTGAATTTGATTCCGTCCCCTGCATCCGCCCAGCCTCCAGTTAGATCAAGTCCAACATCCTTACCATCATTCATAGCTGCATCGCTTCGATAAGGTAAAATATAATCGTCAGGTAGGTCGCCAAGACGATTTGCTTTGTAGAAAAGAATTGCTTTTTGCATAGCTTCACCGTAATTATAATATGCCTCTCCTGCCCGTGGTAAATCAGCGGCTTGCGTCTTTTGCCCGGAGACAAATAAAGATGACATTAAAGAAGCCACAAGCATTACTGTAATTGCCCTTGAAAACTTTTTGAGTGCCACTTTTCCTCTTATTTTCTTCATATATACTCTCCCCTTAAATTTTTTATATATAAAATTATTTATATCTAACCTTTGTGATATTAGAAAAACAAAAAGTAACAGCCTTCGTTTAAATTATATAATGCCCCCCCTAAATCTGTACAGACAATAAAAAGAAATATATAAGATATCTAAAAATGTAATGATGATCGGCATATTAGAGTATCCAAAAGCATTAATTGGATTTTTAGCAAAATCCTTATAAAACTTGATATCATAATTTTAAAAGATAATCCGATATTAAATATAACAGCCATTTTTAGTTTGGTTATAAATACCAATTTAGACAAAGATGCTATTTAAATTGATAACTACAGTTTTACAAAAATCTTCATTCTTTTGCCGCTACATTATTTAAATAATATATTTATAGGAGATAATTATTATGAGAGAATTTAGAGACAACCTTTATACAAAAGCCGGGCTCGAAAACCTTGCAGAAAATTTGGTACTTCAAGAGCTATATGATTTTTCTAAAAAAATTGAGCAAACACAAAATTCTGAATTTTGTGTTTGTAGTATTTGTCTGGCTGACGTAGCTGCTATTGTTCTTAACGATCTAAAACCATACTATTGTTCAAACTTTATAGACAAAGATAAAAATTCCGATTATTTCTCAAAGTACAAATCAGAAGTTCAACAAAAAATACTCAAAGCCTTTGAAATGGTTAAAAAGAATCCTCACCATGAAAAATAGTTTGAAATTGACAATAAGTAAACCATCTTGAGTTTTACGTGCTTAAAAAAGTTATTGCTCCATAGATAGCAAAAGCTTTGTTTTTCAGCTTGTTGCTATCTATGGAGCATATCATTTTAATCAACTATCCTTTTTATGTGCCAAGCTTGTATTTATTTACCAACTTATGTTTCCAAAGCATACATTCCAACGGATTTTTACTCATTATATTATCGGTCAAAAGCAAAGCTATTGCCCTGCATCCTCCCCCACAATACTTAAAATCATCGCAAGCTGCACAATCCTGATTTCTACTTTTAATTTCATACCTCTTTATGTCTATAATGCTGTGCAACGAGGATCTTTCCCAAGCTTCTGAGAGACTATCATGGGTCAGATTAGGCATTCCGCTTACAATTTTAGTATCTGTATAGCATGGGCATGGAAGCAATACTCCATCAGGAAGTAAAAATAAAATCTCTCTACAAACATCACACGCATAACTATCTTCAGCTAACTCTAGTGCCTTGCCATCAGATGATTCAAGATTACTATCATAATTGAAAAAATAACTGAGGCTAAAAGAAAAAGGCTTCCCATCATTTTTCCATATCTCATGTATTTCATTCATATTTTTTTCAACTTCATCCGGCGACAATTCTGTACTTTGCTTTTTCCAATCTCCAATTTTATCCGGGGAAGCTACCTTCCATTTTCTAATATTCATTGTTTTTAAATATTTGTAGGTTTCCTTTAAGCTGGATATGTTAAGTTTATCTATGCAAGTTGATATTTCTACCGGAAATCCTGCGTCAACTACTCTTTTAATTGCTTCAATTGTGAGAGACTCGACACCATTTATTCCCCTCATTAAATCGTGAGCGCCTATTCCATCAAAGCTTATTTGTATAGTCGGCTTTGTTCCTAAAATGCTTTCAAGCTTTTTTAGAATTTCATCATTAACCAGTATACCATTAGTACATATTTGAGGAACTCTTATCCCCGATTGGGTTAACTTATCAATTATATCGAATATATCCTTCCTTAAAAAAGGCTCTCCTCCTGTGAGAGAAACTTCGAGAACATTAGCTTTTTCTATTTGCTTAATAATATCTACTACTTGATCAAATGGCAGTTCACCAAATTTGTTTGAAGGTGATTCCATATAGCAATGTCGGCATTTTAAATTACACCTGCCGGTAACAGCCCAATGAATTTTTTTAAGTATCTTATTTTCCGCCCTTTTATATTGTTGAGCAGAAGATAATCTATCATTATATGTACACTTAATAACAATACCCTTATCTATGAATTTTTCCAACCTTTTGATATGAAACGGTAGAAACGCTGCTGAATTAAAATTAGTAAGACCATCACACGAGAGAAGCACATATGTATCAATATCATCAGGTAAAAGGAAGTCGCCATTCTTTGTATTAAACAGTCCAAGCTTTATATCTTTCCAACCGCGTAAGACCCAATCATTGGTTATTTTAGCATATATCTTATCCATAAATGCATCATTTCCTTTCTCTTTATCAAATGTGCTAAAATGAGGTTAACCTGCATTTTATGTTTCTAGACTGAATATATCCTTAAAATATTAGCTGCCGCCATTAACTTATATATAATGGCGGCATTTCTGATAACAGAACTAAACTACATTACCCCTGCACACTGAATTATACATGATGTTTTAATTTCTAACTTCACAGCATCACACTCTCCATCACCAACTGTAATACTAATATTTTTTGCCTCAAACAGGTCATCCTCGCATAAATCGAACCCGTGCTGCAAAGCAAGATTTATAATTGCTTCTACATCGTCTGTTCCAGAAATTTTTTCAAGTTCACATTTAAGATCATCATCAGACTGAGCTTTCCTGTAAAAATCCAACACATTTTCAACCATAAGATATTCCTCCCCATAATTATTTGTATTACAATTATATGTTGGGTAATATTAATTGAATACAAATGTAGCAAAATTATAGCTGAAGTTATTTCTTCATCCTGCCTAAGTACATTAGGCAGGATGCTTGATAAAACATTTAAACTCTGTCAAAATAATAATATGCTACTGCATTTATTTTCGCTTTTAACCACTACATTTGTTATATAATATTTGTAGCACATATCAAATTTTGTAGGGGTAAAGTAAGTTGCACATGAAAATTAATATTTGAAAACATAATATTCGGAGGTGTAAAATGAGTTTTGGCGGATTTACAAGCGAAGCACTGAAATTCCTTTTAGAAAATAGATTTAATAATAGTAAGGATTGGTATGATAGCCATAAAGACATATATAAGCAATATGTATATAACCCATTTGTTGGGCTTATAACAGAACTTGCGCCTACAATGACAGAAATAGACAGCCAGCTTTTGACCATTCCTTCAAAACTAATTTCCAGAGTACGAAGAGATACCCGTTTTACAAAGGACAAGTCACTGTATAGGGATAATGCCTGGCTTGTATTCCTGCGTGATAAATCTCAAATGTCTTCAGCCCCATGCTTTTGGTTTGAAATAGGCCAAAGCGGTTCAAGCTACGGTTTAGGATATTATGGCGCAGAAGCATCTTCAATGGCCAATATGCGTGAAATGATTCTCAATAGTCATCCCAAATTTATAAGTGCCTTGAAATGCTATGAATCCCAGAATACATTTGTTATCGGCGGCGAAATGTATAAGAGAAGCAAATTTCCAGACCAACCGGAGAACCTTAAAACCTGGCTGGATAGAAAAAATATTTACTTTGAATGCGTACAAAATGATTTTAGTCTTGCATTCTCGAAGGAATTGCCTGATATTTTGAAAAATGGATTCACAAGGCTAAAACCTATTTATGAATTTCTGTGTGCGGTTGAGTTATACAACAAATAAATACAACATCACAACACATTCCCCATACATGGGGCAATAGAACAGAAAACGGCTATAAGCGTGTAGATATTTACAACTATAGCCGTTCAATTTACCTACCATTAAGAACTATGACAAATATCAACTTTCGTAATTTAATACCATTCTCCGTCGCTACCATTACAAACCTTTATCTTACCGTTCATATTTACTGTTGAACCGGGGGAATATTCTTTACTCTCATACATACAATTTTTCCTGATAGGACCTTGAGTAGTTCCATCACTGACCATAGCCTGGGTATACATGCGGCATAAGTAAGGACACTGGTAATAGGCATAGGGACATATACTACACATGTAAATCACTTCCTTAAATTGTTTATATCATATATTATGTTAATATCAATAAATAAGTTCCAGGTTTTTCGATTCTAAGAAATTTTAGCTTAAGAGAAAAGATGCTGCACACCCGCGTTTTTCAAAATATAACGCCCAAAGGGTTTATTTTTGCTTTATGCTATATATAAGTGTATAATAGTTTGTTTAGTTAGGGTTACGAACCAACTAGTGGCTATTGCATAATCAGAATGAGTAGTCACTTCTTATTATAAATTTCATATTATGTATTACATTATGTAAAATAACTCTAAACATAATAAGGAGTAGATTAATGATGATACAAATAGGTGATATTGTAACAATCAAATCTTACAGGAATGATGATTTGTGGCGTGTTATAGATATTTGCCAACAAGGTGTGGAAATTGCCAAATTAAAGGGATTGACCAATCGTAGTATTATACGTACCCCTACTTACCTTCTTACTGGAGTAAACCAGCAAAACATCAGGAAAACATTGAATAACCGTCAGCTCAATGACCAATGGGCTTTTGCACAGTTCTTGCAAAAAAAAAGGTCTTCTATGAATGAATTTGGCAATAATATATTTTATAAAAATCCAGGCAAAGTGCTGCATCTGGATGGTGCTGAAGAATATGTGAATGATTGTATTGGAAAATATAAGGAACTGGGAATTTCGGCAAATGGCTACTTTATAAATTCTTCTGAAATGTCTAAAAAAGTTGCCGAATTGCTTGAAAAACACCAACCTGATATTCTGATCATTACCGGACATGATGGATATGATTCTTCGAAAGACATGTATTCGCTTGATTCCTATTATAATTCTAAAGATTATGTGGAAACGGTAAAAGAAGCTCGAAAATATTATAATAAAAATAACTTGATTATTTTTGCTGGAGCTTGTTACTCCTATTTTGAAGCCTTAATGGCAGCCGGTGCAAACTTTGCAAGTTCCCCTACAAGAGTATCAATCGATATTTATGACCCGGTTATTGTCGCAGACAGAGTAGCTTTTACCCCATTGCTTCAAAAAGCGGACCTTATGGAGGTTATATTTAGCACAAAATACGGTATGGGCAGTATCGGAGGAATTGATACCGAGGGTTGCATGAGAAACAGTATTCCCAGTATAAACGCTCCTGTTCCCAGGATAAATGCTCCTAACAAATATGTAACTACTCACAGACAGTATTATCCACATCCCATGTTTTACAGTCAACATCCTTGATATCTTGATGGCGACACCAAATGATGAATTGGTCCTAGTAGACAATTAAAACGGATCTAAAAATAAAATCTCGGGGGCATTTAGCTCCACTCGATTTTGCCTCTTTCACTTCGTTCGAAAGCGGCGAAATAACAAAAATCCCGGAAACGGGATTTTTGTTACAATAGGCTTTTTTCTATGTTAAATTTTAACAATTCGAGTGTAATACAGAATAGTAATCATAACAGGAGTTGGTGTTAATTAAGCATTAAAAATGTAACATTGTTTATAAATCCACATATAATAAGCATATGCAATTTTTTATACTTATACATACTTAAAACCTTATAGAAAAAATGACCTGAAATTAAAATACTAATTTTTTTGATCTATCTAAAAAAGTGGAATTGGGGGTATGCTTAAATTATGAATTTTTCAATTATAAAAAGTGACGGCACAATCGATGAAAACCAACCAATAAAATTCGGCAGCAGAGTAAAATGTATTATGGATGAAGAGTTGAGCAGATTTTCATTATATAATATTGACAATGTGCCCTTAAAAAAATATCCAGTATTTAATTCAAATGAAACAGCACTCCTTGATTTGTTCGTGGGAACCACATATAAAGACTTGAAAGAAAAGATGCCTCAAGATTCTCTTAAAAGTAATATTGAATACCTGATTGATAAAGGATTTTTCATGGCTGAAAAAGATCCGCTCGGGTATACTAAAGAATTTA
Organism: Acetivibrio cellulolyticus CD2; assembly: GCF_000179595.2. Lineage (NCBI taxonomy): Bacteria > Bacillati > Bacillota > Clostridia > Acetivibrionales > Acetivibrionaceae > Acetivibrio > Acetivibrio cellulolyticus. The sequence continues at coordinate 932,701 of NZ_JH556657.1, forward strand.
GAAATACTTATAATAAACGTTATTTTGAGCTTAGCCCCGAAATTCTCTGTGATCTGGAGCAAAAGCTTGAAGAGTACAATGCAAACCCCAATATACCGTGGTCATGCTTCAGGCCTCATCCTAAAGCCCCAAATATTGAGGTTTCTCTCTTAATAACAGATATGTGCAACCTAAAATGCACTTATTGCCATGTTTTAGACAATGTCGATTCAAAAGCAGGACATTCTGTCGGTAAAATAATGGATGAAAAAACACTGCATGATTTTGCACAAGTATTTTTTGACTATATAAAGATCAGGTATGGTACAGGTCGACTTACTGTTGTTTTTTTTGGAGGCCAGCCCTCACTGAAAGGCAAAGTAAGAGATATGCTGCATAAAGCTGCCGATTACCTCTCAAAGGAGGCAGCCAGACAAAAAATTTATATAGTTTTCAAAATTGACGATAACGGTACACAAATAGATGATCAAATAATAGAACTCTACAAAAAATATAATTTTCGAGTCAGTATTTCGTTTGATCCTCCAATGGATGTAAACAGCATACAACGTTCATTTATAAATCCGCATCTGAACAGCGGCACGGTTGTTGACGAAGGAATTCGATATCTGCTGGCAAATGGTATAAACTTAGGTATGAGAGCAACGGTTAGTAACCTGAACCAGCAGCATATTGTCAAATCCATAAGCTATTATGCAAAGCTAGGGCTTCGATGTGCTTCGTTTATACCAATGCAGGATGTCACACATGGAAAAAAAGTAACCGAAGTTTCTGCACCTGAACCATCCATTCTATTTGAAGAGTATAAAAGAGCCTTTGAATATGTATTGGAATTGTATGAAAAAGATGGCATCATTTTTGAGCTTGGACCTGTTACTTCAATTATAAGCTCAATAGTTAAGGGTGGAAGAATTCAGTCCTGCGGAATGGGTGATATTTATTTTGCTGTAAACACCTCAGGAGAGGTATTTACATGCCATAGAGATTTGATAAGTGAATTCTATGTTGCCCATGTTTCTGAAGATGATTTTTTAAATAAAATGTTCAATATTCCTATTAACCAAACTTGCCCTACAGTCTATACTTATTTTGATCCTGAGATTTATTGTTCTTCCATGGACTGTTCCTGTAAAAAGGATCTTCCTCAAAACTGTAGTAATTGTGATGTTTTGGCTTTTTGCGGAGGGCTTTGTCCCGGTGCAAGCTTTGCCCACTACGGATGCCTGAACCATGGGGCGTCAGAGCTATTGGATTCCGATCCATGTAACGCTGAAAATAAATGCAAGTGGAGCAAGGAACTTATAAAATACTTCTTCTGGAAATATATCAATTCAAAGGAAGATTCAATGTTTTACAGGTATACTGTTGATTTGCTTGGGGGGAAAGTAAAATGAACTTGCTGCTGACTAACAAATGCAACCAAAGATGCCCTTACTGCTTTCTTGCCGGCACCCTTGACCATGTGGATAAAGCCATGGAAGAAATAAGCATTGATAATTTTGAAATAGCATTAAAATATGCCAGGGAATTCTTAGACTTTGGATTAAAGAAGCGGATAAATCTTTTGGGCGGAGAACCTACCTTGCATTCAAGATTTGAAGAGCTTCTTAGAAAAGCCATTTATCAAAAAACAAAAGATAATGCTGATGTAATTTTTCCTGTACATGTATTTTCAAACGGTCTTTTTGATATTGATCTTGCCAGATTTCTGGCAAAAGAACCCTGCGGACTGCTCTTAAATGTCAACGAGCCGGCATTCTATCCTTCTGCCTTGTGGGATAAACTTGAAAAAAACATTGTTGAAATAGGTACTTCACGAAACAATAGAAATCTTGTTTGTCTCAGCATAAATCTGTATAAGCCTGAACAGGATTTTTCATATATTATCTCATTGGCACAAAAAAGCAAAATAAAACATATAAGAGCTGATATTGCGCGTCCAAACATACAAAAAAGCAATAGCCATGTTGCTCTGGACCGAATATCCCAAATGATTCCGTCTCTTCTCGCTTTAGCTGACCACTGCATAAAAAGCGGCATTTCTCTGGTAACCGATTGTTGCCTGCCTGTATGCTCTTTTAAGGATGAAGACCTAAAAATGCTTACAGACAAAGGAATAACACCAAGTTTCAGCTGTCGAGGTGCAATAGATGTAAATACCGACCTTGAGGTATGGTACTGTATTCCTATGAAGGCGTTGAAGCTTGGCAAACTTACGGATTACAAAAACGCACGCGAATTGGTGAAGGCTCTTGATAACAGTACATATACTTTAAAATGGATGACCAAGTCGCTGGACAGCTGCGAACTGTGTAAGTGGAGGTCTCTTAAGATTTGTCAAGGGGGATGTCTGGCATTAAAGGAGATGAAGGAATAGTTTTTAATTACGCAATTAAAACCAGGAAGGAGGTTAAATAATGATTGAAGTAGCCACTTTTTTTGGAAAAGACTCGCAAAGGAATGAAAATAACATCGGACCTTGCTATGTTGAAAACCCATGTTACGTTGAAAATCCATGCTATGTGGAATACTCATGCTATGTAGAAAACCCATGCTATGTGGAAAACCCATGTTATGTGGAAAATACATGTTACGTTGAAAATCCATGTTACGTGGAGAATACGTGTTACGTTGAAAATCCATGCTATGTAGAAAACCCGTGCTATGTGAAGGATTAACGATATATTAAGCAATAATGCAATAAAACATTAGAAATATGGATTTGTGCTATTAAAAATCTTTAGGTCATCGAGGCATCCCTGCTTTTTTTATGATTTTTCTTTGAAAAATGGCACAATATAAAAAATCGTTAAAGCTTAAAAATACTACAACGATTATATATATGTAGCTGTAGATGATATAAGCACTACTAGGCCCAATGGGATCATCTTTGTTATCTACAAAAATAATACTGAACGCTGCTTATATCAATGCTTTTAAGTTTTAGTTTAATATGATAATTTTAATAATTGTAGCGATTATTTTCGTGTTGGCATAAAATGCATCATATTGATATTATGCGAAAGGAGAAATTTTATGCACTGCTATTATTGTCCATATTTACTTTCATATTATTACAAACATCAAAATTCAGCCTTAAATCCATATTCAGGTCGAACAGACTTTAGTCCATCCTATAGCTTCCAATCAGGAATACAAATACCATATTATGATGAAAACAGTAATAACTCTAAAGGTGAACCTGATGGAGGGCAAGTTTATATAGACAGTGATTATATGTTTGCTTTAAAGACAGCAGATAAATTCTTATGTGCCTGGATAGCCAGAAATGGTTCAATGGCATACGACCTGCTCTCAGACAATAAAAAAATGGAGTATAAAGACCCTGAAGATTTTATTATACAATTTGCTGGTGTATCAAATCCTCATAACGAAGCATTTGAAATAGCTGGGGACAAGCGAATTTCAAAGGAGAGGATTCGATTTAAGGTTTGGTTGTACTATCATGTTACCGGACAATCCATACTACCGTATAAGCGGCCAGATAATGATGTTTACATTGAATTGGTTAAAGTTGATGAAAGAACATGGTTAGTTGATAAATTTCCAATATAATACTACTTGTTGATATTTTATTAACTGTAAAATCGTTTTCATTCTCCACAATTCTATTCAAAATGTATAATTTAATCTAAGATAAATATAAAAAATGGTGATATCTATAAATTTTGAAATCACCCTTAATAATCTAATTTAATGCCATTTTCCATCTTTTCAATAATATTGGGTATCATTACCCATTTATAGTGCTGCACCAGAAGAATGAATGGGAAAATACCTATTCAATGAAAATCCTTGCGAAGTTGTTGAAGCGCCGAGATTCTTGGATTTTCCATTTGATGAGGAAATTTGAGAATGTACTACTAGGAGCAAACATGGCAGTGAACCTTAAATAAAACTTTCTGAAGTATAATCATATTTAAAATACTTAACCGAGTAATTTGTGTCAATAGGTTGAAAACAAACATCAGTAATATTTGACTGTGTAAAAGTAATGTATATCAATTGATCTAATCCAAGGCAAATAGTTCCGATAATTTCCGTACCTGGCTCGATTTCTGGAAGTACCTTCATGTACCAGGCATAATTACTCCATACTTCCTTCCATCCTTTAGAAGTAAACCTGATTACATAATACTGTTCAATGATATATCCTGTTCCATGTCCAAGTCTGACTGTAATTACCAGGTGTGTATTACCACTCACCTTGACCTCTGATACAGGCCCTCTTTTTTCATATACCTGCTTATAGGTACCATTAACGTTGTCATAAAGAATAAAAATCCCATCCTGTCCCTGCACATCTAAAATTACAGCTAACTGAGTATCTTTTGAACGTTTTAAATTTACTTTCAAAATGCTGTGTTTTCACTTGTTATTGCTTCGGAGTATTCAGGGAATCTAGATTTTAAATTTGTATATACCCATTCCGGTATAACGTCAGCTTGCCGGAATGGCTTAATCATATAATTATTTGGCGCATTATAATAATATTCAACTCCTTTTGACTACGATATTATTCATACCTTTTGACCAAGTTCATAATTTGAAAACATGTCAATTGAGAACTTATATAATTGTGTCAAATCAAAAGTTTGGTAGCAGATAACGGAGGTTAATGCTAAACCTTGGGGCGGAATAACATGTAGCATTACAACTATTGAAGGGTTTATTTTGGGTTTATTTGAGTAATATTTTAGGAATTATCTTTTGCTAATAATATCTCGTTTTCAAAGTCTGCTGGTATAAATCTATTCACCTAATAAATGAAGTTATGCCCCATATGTGTCAATTAAGTGAAACAATGATTTCGTAAGAATCTATATAGGGCCTAACTTTTGATGCTCTATTGAGCTTTTTTTCTTTTTAATTTTTTAACTTAAGTTCCGTTTATCCCTGCTCTTAATGAATGCATTGAGTGAACCGTTGGACGGAACGCTAGGGTACCAGCTGTTTGAAGATTACAAGATAACATTCTGTTATGTCAGATATTTTTATTGTAATCTGACCACCATTTTCAATTTCTGATAAAACCAGAGTATTTTCTACCGTATTAACAGAAGCTAGTTGTCCCTCATACACATTGCCATCAGCAGTAAAAATTATCAGGATTTGGCCAATATACGGGTTCCAGTCAATACGGAAAAATGACATAAAAGATTGGCTGAAAACAGGTCTAAAATATCTGGCATTATTTCTTATTATTTTCTGGATTTCATATGATGGGTATAACATCAAAGTCCACTCCTTTTAAATTCTTGATTTATTTTATAATATATAATATGAAAAACTATAGATTATGTTAACGAATATTAACATACTGAAAAAGTACTATATTAATGCGCCAATTCGAAAAAGAAGAACTACTTCAAAAAAAGCAGGGCGAATAAATAATCACCCTACTTTTTGAAGCAAATAAAATCCCTTTAAATCAAGCCTTATAAAGTTTTTACTTATAAATAATTCAAGTAAAATTCAATTTTCTCAAATCTAATTTGATTATTTATGCATATTTTTGTACAATATATTTACAGTAAGCTTTTCGAGACTTCTAATATCTGAAGGGATACTGGGATGCTTGCATGTTTAACATAACAACTTGCATATTATAATATGCAAGTTGTTATGTATTGTTGCTTATACTCAGTTAAACATGCAACAATAACTGTCAACTTAGTTAATAAATCAAATTTGCTTAATCTTATGGATGCTGATTTTAATTACGCTTTCTGTATTCTCTCGATCATCCTTCGAAAGAACAGCTAACACAGAACAGTCTCTACTTATATCTTTGGGTGAATACCCAAAATAGTTTTCTGTTTTTTTACCTTCAATTATACTTACCAGTTCTAATGAGCTTGAATCATAGATTTCTATTGAGGATGCGTATATAACAACGACTATCTCTTCACTAATTTGTATTTTTCTTGGCTCATACTGTAAATGAGGTCCGACACACACCATTTCTTCACTACTTATATCCCATATAAATAAATTTTTATAGAACTGACTTACTCCTAAAACATATCCAAAATCCGTGTTAACAGATAACAGGGCATCAGGAAGAGGATCTTCTTTTAATCCAAATTCACTGCTTTCAAGTGTTAATATATCCAAAACCTTAATAGACTTAAATGCTGAATAAAACATCTTTCTACCTGAAGTGTCAAATGCAATTCGTTTTCTGATTATCGTATCTGTAAAGTTACACCAAGAAAATTTTTCGTCTCTGTAAATTATCTTTTTATTGTATAGATCCCAAAGAATAAGTTCCCCGCTAGATATTGCCGCTGCAAAATACTGTTCATCTGAGCTAAATGCAATAGAAGCAATTCGACCTTCTGGAAAAGTATGTTTAAATCTTATATCACCAGTTCTTAAATCAATGACAAATACTGTTCTTATAGGTTCAGGGTATATGTCCCATGTTCCTATGTCTCCATCTCCACTTTGGGGATCAATTGCACAAGAACATGATATAGCAAGGTAATTGCCATCTTCACTAATCTCAAGATATGTATGTGGTGCATCATAAACGCCCCAATCAAAGCACCTGTTTATATTTTTTCCTTCTAATTTAAAAAAATCATAACTATATTGTTGTACTTTCTGTTCAATATTGTAAACCTTAACCAGACCAATATCTATACCAATAATTAAATATTTTGAGTCCCTGCTAAAAATCATTGAATCATCATAAATATTCTCCCATTCCCTATAATAAATGTCTTCAAAAGCAAAAGTCTCATTTTTGAATTGAGAAAACAGAATCCGCTCTTGAACATCCCAAATATTAATCCAATTATCACCTTCATGAATTGTTGCAATAAAACGTCCATCTCCACTCATCTTAAGTAAGTGTACCGGCTTTGGATAATCTATAATAAAGTCGATGACTTCTTTTTCATATTCCATAACTTCTTTTCTCCCCAATTAATATTAATTTATTACTTTATATTTAAATCGGAATACCTAGCTTATTCTAACTCTACTGCCCAAACTTTTATATAACCATTCCTACTAACCACATTATACTATAGCAAACAGAAACTCTGTAAATCAACATAGTATTGATAAAGACTTATATTTAAAAAGCTGCTATGACACTTCACAGCAGCTTTCCAAAAATTTAAGGCTATATTTTTCTTTCATATTATATTTGAATTAAATCAAATTAGATTTAATTTCTCAAATGTATATACCAACGTTACATAACTAACACGCCACAACCCGCCAGTCATTGACTATTCATTGCAATATCTGAAGGGTCCTAACCACACTTGGAATAACCACAATTCCTGCAAACTACACAACCGCCTTCATGTTCAACAGCTTTACCGCACTCCGGACAAGTTGCTTTCGATTCTAGATTCACAACTTCCTCTTCCTCACAAATGACAGATCCTTCACATGCGCTGCATTCTTCCTCGTAGTACATTTTAGCTGTAGGACCATGGAATTTCTGATCATCAGAAATACTTAATTCCGCAGCTAGGCCATCACTACCCTTTTGCATTTTTGCAACCTTCTCTATAAGCCTTCCTATTGCATCAGGACAAGACATCACTTTAAGTCCTTTCTGCCTGATAGTCGAAGGGCATCTGATACCTTTTAGCTGTTCAACTATATATTTATGGTCCACACCTGATCTGAGTGCAATAGATACAAGTCTTGCCGTAGCTTCAGACTGTGAAGGACAGCCCCCTGCACGTCCGGTATTGGTAAACACTTCGCATATACCGTTTTCATCATAGTTTACTGTAACATATAAATTTCCGCACCCGATCTTTACCTTCTCAGTAAATCCTGTAGCTATATCCGGTCTCTGCCTTGGAATTATACACTTTGTCGGAATTTCAACCGACTCCTCGACAGTTGCTTCCTGCTCCTTGCCTTTAACCTTTCCAATGTTAAGTACCTGTAAATCCCTACTGCCATCCCTGTAAATAGTAACACCTTTGCAGTATGTCTTATAAGCATGCCAGAATACTTCAGATACATCCTCCTTAGTCGCTTCATTCCTTAGATTAACTGTTTTAGATACAGCGTTGTCCGTATACCTTTGGAATGCTGCCTGCATCTTTACATGCCATTCCGGCGAAATATCATGTGAAGTAGCAAACACACTTTGAACTGACTTTGGTATCTCAGGGAATCCATGTATTGTTCCCTTGTTTGCTATTCTCCTCATCAATTCATCAGAGTAGAATCCATCAATTACTGCAATTTGCTTGAACAATGGGTTTACTTCTATAAGTTCATCATTGTCCATAACATTTCTGATATATGATATTGCAAATAATGGTTCTATTCCACTTGATACCCCAGCAATTATACTCAATGTACCTGTAGGCGCAATAGTTGTAGTTGTAGCATTGCGGATCTTGATACCAAGATCTTTATAAATGCTCTTATCATAATGTGGGAACACACCTTTTTTCTCAGCAAGTTCGATAGATGCTTTTCTCGATTCTTCCTGAATAAAATGCATTATTTTCTCAGCAAGTGCTATAGCCTTCTGGGAGTTATAAGCAATATTAAGCTTACATAGCATGTCTGCCCATCCCATAACTCCAAGACCTATCTTTCTTGTGCCTCTTGTCATTTCATCAATCTCAGGCAAAGGATACTTATTAACATCTATAACATTATCAAGGAAATGAACTGCTTTCCTTGCCGTATTTCCCAACTTATCGTAGTCCACCTCAGGCACTCCGTCTGTGTTTTTAATCATCAGACTCAAGTTTATAGAGCCCAGATTGCATGCTTCATATGGAAGCAAAGGCTGCTCTCCGCAAGGATTGGTACTTTCTATATTACCGAGCTCAGGTGTAACATTATCCTTATTTAATCTATCCAGGAATATAATCCCCGGCTCACCATTATTCCATGCCATATCAATAATTATGTCAAATACATATCTTGCATTAAGTTTACCTACTGTTTTGCCTGAGTGAGGATCAATTAAATCATAATCCCCTGCAGCTTCTACAGCACTCATAAACTTTTCAGTAATACCAACACTAATATTAAAGTTCGTAATGTCCGAATTGTCCTTTTTACATGATATAAACTCAAGAATATCAGGATGGTCTACCCTGAGGATACCCATATTAGCCCCTCTTCTAGTACCACCTTGTTTTACTGCTTCTGTTGCTGCGTTAAAAACCTTCATAAAACTTACCGGACCACTAGCAACTCCACCGGTTGAATTTACTGACGCGCCTTTTTGACGTAACCTTGAAAAACTAAATCCTGTCCCCCCACCGCTTTTATGTATTAATGCAGCGTTTTTAATAGTCTCGAAAATGCCTTCCATTGTGTCTTCTATTGGAAGAACAAAGCAAGCACTCAGCTGTCCTAAAGGTCTACCAGCATTCATTAATGTTGGAGAATTCGGCAAAAACTCAAGATTAAGCATCATGTCATAGAACTCCTGCTCAATCGCCTTGAGTTCTTTTGCTGATACAAAATCTTTATCTGCAAGAGCTACAGCTTTTGCAACTCTCATAAACATACCTTTGGGATCTTCTAATAAACAGCCGTTTTCATCTTTGGACAGGTACCTTTTTTCAAGGACTTTAACCGCGTTTTCAGTCAAATTCATATATTTATAAGCCCCCTCTTTTTTACTATATTTTGTATAGTGCGTTTTCATACGACACAGTATATTGTATCATTTATCCTTCTTAAGTCAAGTAGAAAAATTGCTTTTTTTTTAGTAATTAAGGACTATTGAAAACCTCTATATTTTATGAATTCGTCCCATTTTTAATGCCACTGTTAAAAAAAATTGTGCCTTGTATGCTTAACAGCTAATTACTTTACAAGGCACAATGCTTATCATATAATTTGTTTAAATCTCTTTTTTCTCATAAAAGAGTTCATATTTATTGAGCCTTTGCATCTTCCTTTAGAAAAGCAGATTCGTCATATGAATTAGCAGGATCCCATAAAATCCACTCTTCATACCCTGCATCATAAACAGCTTTTATTTGCTGCTTAACCTCATCAGGACCATATTGCTTGTAATTTCCTTTTTTAAGCCATGAAGCTGTAAAATCCTGCAGATAAGCTCTAATACTTGCGTTATAACCTTGTACTTTAGAAATTCTGTTCTTTGCCTTTGCAAGAGTGTTATATACTACTCCATAAGGGTCAAGATCCGGCTTCGCAAAAGTAACACCATTTACCTGTTGACCGGGAGCATAGTGTGAAGGATAAGCCATAGGTGACAAATAATCTACGTCCTTACCTACCATCTCAAGGTATTGACCAATTCCCTCGGTATCTGCAGGACTTTCACAAATAATAGCAAATACGTCCGCCGAAACAACTACTCCAGGCAATTCCTTCTTGGCATATGCCAAAAATTCATCAATTGCTTCATATTTTTGTTTATTATAACTGCTAAAATCCGTTACCTTTTTAATTCCGTTTGGAAATCTTACATAGTCAAACTGAATTTCATCAAACCCCTTCTCTACAGCTTCTTTGGCTATAGAAACCAGGTATTCCCATGACTCCTTATTATAAGGGTTTAGCCATGAAACGGTTTTTCCATTACCAAGTTTTTCTTTCCATATGGTTCCGTCAGTTTTCTTAATAGCCAGGTCGGGATTTTTAGCTGAGTAAACAGGATCTTTAAAACAAACAAGCCTACCTATAACATGAACATCCTTATCATGAAATGCCTTTAAAACTTCATCAACCTTGTATTTAGGTTTCCAAGCGCCTGCTTCCTTTACAGCAGGTACATTGGACTCATAACCTACATATCCGTCATCATCCTTTATATCAACTACATATGAATTTATCTCTGTATTGTTCGCAAGGTCAATATAATGTTGAACTTTTGCAGGATTTCCTACAGTCCAACCTGTGAGGTATAATGCTTTTACCTTTATATCCTTTTTTGGCGAATTTATACCGTCAGCATTGCTTTGTGAACCCACGGCAGGACTTGCACTGGCATTAGGCATTGAAGTAGCTTCACCATTTCCCGTATTTCCAGTACTATTTGGGGTTTTATTGCCAGAAGTGACCGTAGGTATAGGGCTATTTTCAGTTTTTGTTTTTTTGTTCGTACATGAAGTCATAGAAAATACCATTGCACCCACAAGTAAAAGTAATACCATTTTGTTTCTCATACAAATTACATTTGTTGCCCAATTTTTTAACATATTGACCTCCCACAACGTTGTTTATTTTAATTTATTTTTAGTAACAAGCTAACTATTGACCTAACTATAGACACAATAAAATACTTTACTAAAATTAAGTATTATCACATTGAGTGTAATAGGAAATTAGTTGCTATTACACTTACAATTCAATCTTAAAAAACATTTCAAATTCAATCTCTATTTAGACGCAATTTCCTTGCAAAAAGTTTATACAAATTAAACTAATTTTTACTCCTTTTGAAATGAACTATCCTTATACCTATTTCCTGAGTCCCAAAAAATCCATTCTTCGTACCCAGCATCGTAAACAGCTTTGATTTGCTGCCTGATTTGCTCAGGTCCATAGTTTTGGTAATACCCTTTTGGCAGGTATGTCGCAGTAAAATACTGCAAATATGGTCTTACTTTTGCTTTATACCCACCTACCTTTGATATTCTGTCCTTAGTCTTTAAAAGAGCATTATATACTACATCATACGGCTTTAGATCCGGTGCTGTAAATAGTACATTATTGATGCTCTGACCAACTCCATTACCCATCATTCCTTTTGAATTATTTGCATAATGAGACGGATATATCATCGGAGATATATAATCTACTTCTATTCCTACTTTCTCTAAGACCTGGCCTATTCCTTCCCTGTCACCGGCACTTTCGCATATTATCGCGAATACATCTGCTGAAACAGGTACATTTTTCTTATTGAATTCATCGGAAGCAGCTTTTAAAAATCCTGAAATTGCCTCCGCCTTTTCAGGAACTCCCTGTCCATAACTTACACTAGACGCACTAGCTGTTGGAAACCTGACATAGTCAAACTGGATTTCATCAAACCCCTTATCTATTGCCTCTTTTCCGATCTCTATATTATAATTCCATACTTCTTTAAGATATGGATTTGTCCATGCTATTTTACCGTTTTCCTTCCATAATGAACCATCAGCCTTTTTTATAGCTAGATCAGGCCTTTTACTAGCCATATAGTTGTCTCTAAAACAAACTACTCTACCAATTACGTATACTCCATTATCATGCAAAGTCTTTATAACATAATCAGGATCATAAAGTTCCTGATATGCACCTGTTTCTTTCACTTGGGCTACATTTGATTCATAATTTACTTTGCCGTCTTCTTTAACATCTATAACGACCGCATTCAATTCCGTAGTATTTATAATGCTGATCATTTTATCTAAGTAGGCTTTATTACCTGCCGATGTTCCAGTAAGATATATCGCTTTCACTTTTATATCTTTACCCTCAGCTGCTTGAATTTCAATTGGATTGCCAGGCAGTGCTTCTGGTATAAACCCAATATTCTTTCCATCGTTAGTTGGAGAAGTACCTATTAGGGTATTATCAGGTTTTTTAGAATTGCCCCTATTCCCTATATTAATTGTTTTATTAAAAATATACATCGATAAAACAATCGCAGTAATCGTCAATAATACAGATGTTATCAATAATTTCCTATTTCTTTTCATTATCTTCCCCATTCTAATTATAGTTTTTTAATCAATTTCTATAATATGCCTTGAAGTAATCTTATACACTACCATCATTCTTAAAATACCTTTTGCATATTTACTTTGATTTATATTGCACTATATTAGAATATATTCTTTGAAGGAAAGGATATAAAATACCCTTAAACAATTTATCAAAATTTACTCAATATGGCAACATAAATTTCACTTAAATTTATAATCTTGCAACAAATATTATGCACATTTTTTTCTCTTCTAAAACGCAAATAAATTTGGCTGCAAGATAAACTCATTACTAATTTGGTGTATTTAACTTTTTAGTTCATTAATTAGCATATAAGAAAATAATTGAATTCGTATGAAATGAAAATAAAAACTATAATATTGTTGAAAGGAAAGAATGTATTCTAATTTTGAATTAAAAAAATACATAATAAAACCCCGTAAACAAATCATTTACGGGGTTTTATGGCTCCTCAAGTAGGACTCGAACCTACGACCCTGCGGTTAACAGCCGCATGCTCTACCGACTGAGCTATTGAGGAATGTTTATTGTGCCTTGCAATTACTGATCACCAAGCACAAATAATATTATACTGATGCTTTACCATCAGGTCAAGAAGAATTTTCTCCTTTTTATAAATTTTTTATCACTTTTCTCTCAAATTCACCGTATATCTAGCCAATTCACTATTATGCTACTTTTTTATTTAACTTTTTTAGATTACATAAACCAGATAAAGTCTTGAAAACCTTTAATACTCCCCGATTTCAGGACATTTTCTTTCCAAACGCCTTAACCAGCGCTTCAAAAAACTTATAATTAGTTTTTTGAAACGCTCTTCTCTAGTGTTTTTGGTCCCTATAGTCCAATAACAATTCCCTCAACCTACTTGCATGCATCCCTTCATCTTCTGCAAACTGTTTAAAAACTTCTTTTACCTTCTGATCTTCAATTCTTTTTGAATA